>CAJBXY010000156.1 GCA_903959665.1 uncultured Solirubrobacterales bacterium
AGTTGATCCGGGTAGCTGCCGTCGGCCATCGCTAGCCGGACGCTACTTCAGGAAGGCGGGAATATCGAGATCGTCATCGTCGATCTTCGTATCGGCCGGCAGCGGGCGCGGCGAGCGGTCACGCCTTGGTGCACGCTCGCTGGCCTCTGCGCGCGTCGAGCGCGCACGGCCTCGAATTGAAGCCTGGTCGAAGCCGGTTGCGATGACCGTGACGCGGACCTCTTCGCCCATCGACTCATCGAGCACGGCGCCGAAGATGATGTTGGCGTTCTTGTCGGCAGCCGTGTGGACGATCTCGGCGGCGTCGTTGACCTCGAAGAGGCCCAGCTCGCTGCCGCCGGTGATGTTCAGCAGGATGCCGGTCGCGCCTTCGATTGTGTCCTCCAGCAGCGGGCTTTCGATCGCAGCCTTGGCTGCGTCGACGGCGCGCGATTCACCGGTTGAGGCACCGATCCCCATCATCGCCGAGCCGGCGTCAGCCATCACGGTGCGCACGTCGGCGAAGTCGAGGTTGATCAAACCGGGAATCGTGATCAGGTCGGTGATCCCCTGGACGCCTTGACGGAGAACGTTGTCGGCTTCGCGGAAGGCTTCAAGCACGGTGGTGCGCTTCTCAACCGTCGCCAGCAAACGCTCGTTCGGGATCACGATCAACGTGTCAACGACCTCGCGCAGGCGAGCGATCCCTTCGTCGGCGGCGCGCATCCGCTGTGCGCCTTCAAATTCGAACGGGCGAGTGACGACGCCAACAGTCAGCGCGCCAATCTCCGACTTGGCGATCTCTGCGATCACCGGAGCGGCGCCGGTGCCGGTACCGCCACCTTCGCCGGCCGTTACGAAGACCATGTCGGCACCCTTCAGTGCCTCCTTGATGTCATCACGCGATTCGGCGGCCGCGCCGAAGCCCACTTGAGGGTCGGCGCCGGCGCCAAGACCGCGAGTCAGTTCGTGGCCGATGTTGAGCTTGATGTCGGCGTCGCAGGCGTCGAGCGCTTGAGAGTCGGTGTTGGTCGCGATGAACTCGACGCCGCGCAGGCCAGCGTCAACCATCCGGTTGACGGCATTGGTTCCTCCGCCGCCGACTCCGACGACCTTGATCACTGCGAGATAGCTACCGGCTTGATAGTCAGTCATAGATCTTGTCCGACCCTCGATTTATCGTTGATCTGTTTTAGGCGTCAGTTTCTGCCGACGAACGGAAGCCACCGTGGCAGTGAAAGCGCCCCTTGTCAACGAGAGTCTAGGGAAGCAAGCTCGATTGCAGCCAAAAACCCTCAAGTTGGGGTCAAGTCTTTACGGCCAAATAACCCTTACCTTCTACTTTAGAGTCGGTTTTGGTCATTGCTCAACGCTAGGAGGCGGCTCGATCGCCTCCAAGGTCCCAGATGCGGGCCGCTCGGGGATTGAAACGTCGATGTAGCCGGCCCCTGCCGATTGTGGGTCTTGGAGAACGCGGTCGGCCGCAATCCACTTGGCAGCCAGCCGGTTGCTGCCGCCGAAGCGGAGCAATGTTCCTGCGCGCAGCTTGGCGACGAGACCGCCGTTGACCGCCGTCACCTCCGTTACTTCGCCGCGCAAGCGCCGCGGCGCGAGCGCGATCAAGTTCACCTCGGAGCTCGTCGTCGGGTCGACGACCCGTTTGCCGCGCACGAGGCGCGTCACCGCGATCACCGGCAAGCCGCTGCTCGGACTGCCTGTGAGGATTACCCCGTCGGCGGCGACCGCGAGCGCCCCACCAGGCCCAACCAAGGAGGCGACCGGCCTGCGTTCGTTGACGATGATCGTCATTGCGTGAGGGAACTTCGTCTCAACGGTGATGCTCTTAACTAGCGGGAAGCGAGCGACGGCAGCGTTCAGCGCGCGGCGATCAAGATTCAGCGTCGTCATCTGCTGAGCGGCGCCCGTCAGCGACGAGCGCACCGCTGGCGCGCCGAGGCCGGTGGCCCCTCTGACGGTGACGTTCTCGACCGCCACCAACGACGAGTCTCTCAACCAAACCCAGCCGCCGAGCAGCAAGGCGATCGCTACCAAGAGTGATACGACCATCGCCAGCGACGGACGCCGCAACCGCGGCATCGCGGAAGGTCGCGGCGCGCGCGTCAGCGCGTTCGTCCAACTGGGCATCAAAGCCCTTTTCGCGCGCCGGCGCCGCTCTCCTGCCTTATCGACTAAATCGCTCAACGACGAGATCTTCGCCGAGCTCGCGGACGTCGCCCGCGCCGAGGATCAGGCAGCTGTCATTGGCGCGCAACCGCAAGTTCAACTGCGCGAGCGCGTCGCCAAAGTGGGGCAGCCAAAGCACCTCTTTACCGCCGGCAGCGTCGGCCGCGGCGGCCGCGATCAGCCGCCCGTCGACGCCGGGAAAGTCTTCTTGCTTCTCACGCGATTGGTACACGTCGAGCACGCAGACGACGTCGGCCGCCGCGAGCGCGCGGCCAAACTCACCGGCCAGCCTCTCGGTGCGCGAGAAAAGATGAGGCTGAAAGACAGCGATGACTCGCTCCGGATCAAACGTCCGCGCCGCGGCGATCGTTGCTTCGACCTCGGTTGGATGGTGGGCGTAGTCGTCGATGATCAAGGCTCCCGATTGGCTGCGCCCGAGCTGCTCGAAGCGACGACCGGCGCCGCTGAATGATCCGATCGCCTTGGCAGCGGCGCTGGCCTCAACGCCGGCTAGAAGAGCAGATTCCAGCGCCGCAACCGCGTTCGCTGCGTTGTGTGCGCCGGGCACGCTGAGCGTGACCTCCTCACCCCGCCACTGAAAGCTCGATCCGCCGGCTCGGAGCTGGAGCGAATCGACGCTGAAGGCAACTACCGGCAGATCGCTACGGAGCTCGAGCAGCTCGGCGGTGTCAGGGATCACGGCCTCAGCGGCGCCGCTGAGGAACTCGCGGAAGACCTCTCGCAGCTCGGCGAGCGATCGGTAGTTGGCGTGATGATCGAGCTCAACATTGGTGACGACCGCCACCTCGACATCGAGCGAGAGCATCGAACGATCCGATTCGTCGGCTTCAACGATCAGCCATTCGCCGCTGCCCCACGCCGCGTTGCGGCCGCTGC
>CAJBXY010000157.1 GCA_903959665.1 uncultured Solirubrobacterales bacterium
CTCGCGATCTCAGCCACCTCTTTGCCGTTCAACATCGCCCACGCGCTCGGCAACGTCGTCTTCGCCTTGGCCTTCGGGCCAGCGCTGCTGCGTGCCGTGATGCGTTACCGCACGCGGCTCGACGTCAGCTGGAGCGAGCCGGCTCCGCGGGGCGCCGCAGCCGAGGGCGCCGGCGTCGCCACCGCGCCGCTGGCCGCCATCGCCGTCGCGCTCGTCGTTGCCGCGGCAGCGCTCGTTCCGGCCAGCGCGCAGGCGGCCAGCTCGCCGCTGCGCGCAGCGCGCTACCTCGCTTCAGCCCAGAACAGCGACGGCGGCTGGGGTTTCTCGGGCGGTTCGCGCACCACGGCCGTTGCTACGTCGTGGACGATCATCGGCCTCGCTGCCGCCGGCTACGACCCGCTCAGCGTCCGGCGGCGTGGCCGCTCGCCGAGCGCGCTGCTTCGCGGCTGGGCGGTTCGCGCAAGGACGACGGCCGACATCGAGCGGACGGCCCTGGCGCTCTCGGCCGCTGGGCTCAGCCCGTCAACCGGCGGCCTGATGACGAGGCTGGTGCGCAGCCAGCGGGCAGACGGCTCATTCGCTGGAATGATCAACCTGACCTCCTACGGGCTGCTCGCATTGCGCGCCAGCGGGCGCAGCGCTCGCAGCAGATCGGTTCGCAAAGCGGCCTGGTGGATCACGCGGCGCCAAAACCGTGACGGCGGCTTCAACTTTGCACGGCGCGGAGGGGCCAGCTCGATCGACGACACGGCCGGAGCGCTGCAGGCGATCGCCGCCGCCGGTCTCAGGCGTGGTAGCGCAGCGCAGCGAGCCGGCCGCTACCTTGCGGCGCGCCAGAACGGCGACGGCGGCTATCCGCTGATGCCGAGCGGTCGATCGAACGCTCAGTCGACGGCGCTCGCGGTTCAGGCGCTCGTTGCCGCCGGCCGAAACCCTGATCGCCAACGCCGCCGCGGCGCTCGCTCGCCACTGAGCTACATCCGTGCGCTGCAGTCCTCTCAGGGTTCAATCCGCTACGCACGCTCCAGTGCGGCGACACCGGTTTGGGTTACATCGCAGTCGCTCGCGGCGCTGGCGAAGCGGCCGCTTCCAATCCGGATCGTCCGACGATGAGTTGCGCCGCGCCACCAGCGCTAGGCGGGCGTCGCCAACGCCACTCGATCGTTTAGCTTTCGCTATTCGATGCGTATTGCCGTCCCGACAGAACACGACGCCGACGAGCGCCGTGTTGCGCTGGTTCCGGAAGTGGTCCGCAAGCTCAGCGGCCGCGGCATCGAGGTAGCCGTCGAGCGCGGCGCCGGCGAGCGGGCGCTGATCAGCGACGCCGCATTCGAAGAGGCAGGCGCGGTAATCATCGATGGCGGCGATGTTTGGAAGTCGGACGTCGTGATCACAATTGCGCCGCCTAAGCCGGAGCAGATCTCCTCAATGAACGAAGGCGCTCTGCTGATCGGCTTTCTCGCGCCGCTGACGAGCGCGCCGACGGCCGCGGCCGCGCGCGACGCAAAGGTGACCGCCTTTGCGATGGAGGCGGTTCCGCGAATCAGCCGCGCACAGTCGATCGACGCGCTCTCCTCGCAGAGCAACGTCGCCGGCTACGAGGCCGTGATCATCGCCGCCGAGGAGCTAACGCGCTTCTTCCCGATGTTGATGACCGCTGCTGGAACAATTCCGCCGGCCAAGGTTCTCGTCCTCGGGGCCGGGGTCGCCGGGCTTCAGGCGCTGGCAACCGCTCGCCGTCTTGGAGCGGTAGTCACTGGCTACGACGTCCGCCCGGAGGTAGCCGAACAGGTTGAATCGCTCGGAGCGTCGTTTCTCGATCTTGGTATCGAAGCCTCCGGTGATGGCGGCTACGCGCGTGAGCTCTCGGATGAAGAGCGCGCAGCCCAGCAGCAGGCGCTCAATGAAGCGATCACAGGATTTGACGTCGTGATCACAACCGCCTTGGTTCCCGGCCGCCCGGCCCCGAAGCTGATCTCGGCCGCAGCCGTTGAGGGGATGCGCGCCGGCTCGGTGATCGTTGACCTCGCCGGTGAGAGCGGCGGCAACTGCGAGCTGACCGTCGCCGGCGAAACGACGATCATCGACGGAGTCACGATTCTCTCGCCACTCAACCTTCCGGCGCAGATGCCAGAGCACTCATCGCAGCTCTATGCACGCAACGTTTTGGCGCTGCTCGATCTAATGATCAACGATGGCGAAGAGGGCGCGGCGACGACGCTGGCGCCTGACTTTGAGGATGAGATCATCAGCGGAGCCTGCATCGCCAAGAGCGGCGAGATTGTCCACCCCGGAGCGAAGGCGGCGGTCGAAGGCGCCGCCGGCGCATAGGAGGCCGCAGCCGTGTTCATCACCAACGTCGCGATTCTCGTGCTGGCCGGCTTCGTTGGCTACGCCGTCATCTCAAAGGTTCCCAACACGCTTCACACGCCACTGATGTCCGGCACCAACGCAATCCACGGAATCGTCGTTCTCGGCGGCATCATTGTGCTCGGCCTCGGCGAGGATCTGAGCGCGCTCGACAAGGGCCTGCTGGTGATCGCGATCATCTTCGGCACGATCAACGTAGTCGGCGGCTTCCTCGTTACCGACCGCATGTTGGAGATGTTCAAAAGCAAGCCGGCGCCGGTCAAGCAGGACGATGAGGAGCAGAAATGAGCGCCGTGCTCGCAACTTCCTTGATCCATTCGGGCGACCTGATCGCCGTTCTTTACATCATCTCCTTCAGCCTCTTCATCTATGGCCTCAGCGGCTTGACCGGGCCGCGCACAGCGGTCCGCGGCAACCGCATCGCCGCGGTCGGGATGGCGCTCGCATTGCTTGCGACCTTCCTGATCGAAGGGATGGGCAACTGGGTTTTGATCATCATCGCGCTGATCATCGGCACGATCATCGGGATCCCTTCAGCGCGCAGCGTCAAAATGACTGCCGTGCCGCAGATGGTGGCGCTCTTCAACGGCGTCGGTGGCGGCGCCGTCGCGCTGATCGCCTGGGCCGAGTTCAACAAGACGAACGGCTTTGCCGATGAGCCGCTGACCTTCATCATTCCATCACTCTTCGGCGCGATCGTCGGCTCGGTCAGCTTCTGGGGCTCGAACATTGCCTTCGCCAAGCTGCAGGAGATTCTGCCCGGCCGCCCGATCGGCGCAGGCCGCCTCCAGCAGCCCTTGAACCTGCTGCTGTTGCTGATTGCAGTCGGCTCAGCGGCTGCAATTGCCAGCGGCGAGACGGCGACGATCTACATCCTTGTGCTGCTGATCGCCTCGGCGCTGCTCGGGCTCTTCGTTGTGCTGCCGATCGGTGGAGCCGACATGCCGGTCGTGATCTCGCTGCTGAACGCCTTCACCGGCCTTTCTGCCGCCGCCACCGGCCTCGCGCTCAACAACACGGCGCTGATCGTCGCCGGCATGATCGTCGGCGCCTCGGGCACGATCCTCACGCGGCTGATGGCTGACGCAATGAATCGCTCGATTCCCAGCATCATCGCCGGTGGCTTCGGTGGTGGCGGCGGCGAAGCTGGCGCGGAAGGGGCGGGGGAGCATGGCGGAACGGTTCGCGCGACGAGCGCCGCCGACGCGGCGATCCAGATGGCTTTCGCGCGGCAGGTCGTGATTGTCCCCGGCTACGGAATGGCCGTCGCGCAGGCCCAGCACGCCGTCCGCGAGCTTGCGACGGAACTTGAAAAGCGCAACGTTGAAGTGAAGTACGCAATCCACCCGGTCGCGGGCCGAATGCCGGGCCACATGAACGTGCTGCTGGCCGAAGCCGACGTGCCATACGACCAGCTCAAAGAGATGGATGAGATCAACCCTGAGTTTGGCCGCACCGACGTGGCGCTCGTGATCGGCGCCAACGACGTCACCAACCCGGCCGCCAATACGAATTCAGACTCGCCGATCTACGGAATGCCGATCCTCAACGTCAACGAATCAAAATCTGTGATCGTGCTCAAGCGTTCGATGAACCCGGGCTTCGCTGGAATCGAGAACGAGCTCTACTTCGAGCCGATGACCTCGATGCTCTTTGGCGACGCGAAGAGCTCGGTCGCCGAGATCACGACCGAGCTAGCGGCGCTCTAGCGCGCCAAGCTAACCGAGCTCGCCCGCCGCTGCTGCGAGACTACGGGCAGAATGCTTGAACGCAGCAAAGCGCTTGAACAGCTCGCAGGCCAGCGCTTCGACGTCGTCGTCATCGGCGGCGGCATCACCGGCGCCGGCGTCGCGCTGGACGCGGCAACGCGCGGTTATACGGTCGCTTTGATCGAGCGCGCCGACTACTCGTCGGGTACGTCGAGCCGCTCCTCAAAGCTCGTCCATGGCGGCCTGCGCTACCTGCAGCAGTTCGATCTTGGGCTCGTCCGCGAAGCGCTCTTGGAGCGCCAGATCATGGTCCGCATCGCGCCGCACCTCGTAAAGCCGCTGCCAATGATCGTGCCGGCCTTCGATGGTGAACGGCCCGACCGCAAACTTGGCGTGGGGCTGAACCTTTACGACGTGATGGCCGTTGACAAGCTGCGCGGACGGCGCAAGCGCGGTGAAGATGAGGAGGATCAGTTCGGCGGTGACTGGGCGCCCGAACGCCACCGAATGATCGAGGGCGCGGAGGTCGTTGAACGCGCCCCGGCGCTCGCTCCACGCAACCCGACCGGCGGCTACCTCTTCTACGACTGCCAGACCGACGATTCAAGGCTGGTCTTGACCGCTTTGGAGGAGGCTGAGCGCTTCGGTGCGATCTGCGCCAACCGGCTTGAGGCGACTGGGCTTGTCGAGAAGAACGGGCGCGCGCGCGGCGTCAAAGTGCGCGACGTTGAGAGCGGCAGCGAGTTTGAGATCGGGGCCGACAACGTAGTCAATGCCACCGGTGTTTGGGCCGACAGGTTGCGCCCGGAAGAGCTCCTAGATGAGGGCGACCTGCCGGTGATCCGCCCGAGCCGCGGTACGCACATCACGATTGCCAGCGCAAAGCTGCCGCTCAACGACGGTGTGATTGTTCCGGCCGGCGAGGGGCGCTCGATCTTTGCGCTGCCGTGGCTTGGTTCAACGCTGATCGGGACGACCGATAACGACTACGACGAGACCGACCTCGACCACGTAAGTCCGGCCGCTGCCGACATCGAGTACCTGCTTAACGCGACCAACGAGTTCTTCGCGGCCGACTTTGACGCCAGCGACGTGAGCGGCGCCTTCGCCGGCGTCAGGCCGCTGATCGCAACCGGCGACCCAAAGAAGTCGGTCGACATCTCGCGCCGAGCCGAGCTTTACGAAACCGCCAGCGGGATGATCACGATCACCGGCGGCAAGCTAACGACATGGCGGCGGATGGCGAAGATGGCGGTCGATCGAATCGTTGAGCGCGATTCACGCGAGGCTCCCTGCCGAACCGAGGAGATCCCGCTGGGGCAAGCGATCCGCGCCGATGATCTGCCGCGCGTTGAGGGCGTTCCCGAAGAGGCCTACGAGCAGCTTGCTGGGCGCTACGGCTACCGCGCCCGCGACGTTCTCGCGGTCGCCGCCGAGCGCGGCGAGCTGGCACAGCCGATCGTCGTAGGCGGGCCGACCGACCTTCTCGCCGAGGTTGTCTTCGCAGCGCGCAATGAGCAGGCCCGCAGCGTTGGTGACGCACTGCTGCGCCGCAGCCGCGTTGCGCTGCTGGCGGCCCGTGAGGTGACCGGCGAGGATGACGCAGTCGCTCGGCGCGTTGCTCAGGCGATGGCCACCGAACTTGATTGGGACGAGGCACGGATTGAAGCCGAGGTTGAGAGCTTCAGCGCCGAAGCGGCCGCAGAGGGAATCGTCGCCAACGTCGCGCCGACTGCGTAGCCTTCTCAAGGTGCAGTCTTTCCGTTCCAAGCGAGGGTTTGCAGCCCTCTGCGTAGCTGTAGGCGCGCTGAGCCTGCCGCTCGCAGCGCAGGCGTCAGCGGATGGTTCGTTTGCTGGCGCCGTCGTCGTCGACGGCCCCTCAACCGGCGTCAGCGCGCTCGGCGACGTTGAGATGGCGTTTGACAGCAGCGGCGTTGTTGCCTACGTGCGTAGTGACGAGGGAGCCGACCACGCCTTCATCAGCATGCTGGCCTCCGGCTCGCCCCAGACTCCGGTCCGCGTTGACCCCGGCCAGCCGGCGGTGATCGGCAAGCCGGTTGTGGGAATCGCCAGCGGCGGCAGAATGACGGTCGTCTATGCCAACAGCGCAGGGCTTTGGGCGCGGGTGCAGATAAGCCCCGGCCAGCCGTTCTCGGCGCCGCAGCAGCTCGGTGGCCCGGGCGCCAACTCACCGTCGGTTGACATGGCGCCGATCACCGGTGTCGCCTACGTCGCTTGGGCTGAGAACGGCAGCGTCCGCGCCGCCTATCTTCCACGCCGCGTGACCACCTACACGGTCTACGCGGGCACGGCGAACATCAACCCCGCCAATAGCGCCGGTTCGAGCGCTGAACTGGCGCCGAAGGTTTCGACGTCGGCCGACGGAACCGGCGTTGTGGCCTTTGGTGAGGCCGACGGGGCGACAACGCGGATCGGCGTGCGCCGACTGGTACGCGGCGCCTTCTCGAGCGTCGTGATGAGCGCCGCCGCCGAGAGTCTTGATGGCCAGGCAGGCGGCTCCGCCGACCGCCCGGCGATCGCGATGCAGGCCGATTCAAGCTTCGCTTGGGTCGTCTTCTCGCAGAGCTTTGCCGATGGTGCCCGCCGCGCGGTTGTGCGCCGCGTGCGCGCTTCAACGCTCGAAGCGCCGCAGGCGCTGGCCGGCGGCGCCGCGATCGGCGCCAGCGCCGGGCCGACGATCGGCGCCAATGACCGTGGTTCGGGCATCATCAACGTGCAGGGAGCCGACGGCACGATCTGGGCTTCGATTATTCGTCGCGGCGCAGTTACCGCTGCCACGCCGCTGGGCAGCTCACCGGCACAGGACGCGATTCCTGCCGGCGCCTTCGCGGTCGATCAGCATGGCGTGAGCGCATGGCTCCAGGCGCCAGGGCAGGAGATAGTCGCGCGCAACATCGCCGAGGACGACGTGCTTCCAGCGCCGCCGCCGTTCGGGGCAACAACTGCGCTCTCGGCTCCCACGCTCGGCGCAGCCGAAGCCGGCGGCGGGCTCGACCTGGCGACCGAC
>CAJBXY010000158.1 GCA_903959665.1 uncultured Solirubrobacterales bacterium
AGCAGCCCCGCCGCTTAGTCGCGGTTGCCGCGGCCGTAGAGGAAGGCGAAGAGCTTGCCGAGGCGGTTAGTCGTCTTCTCGCTGTAAGGGAACATGTGAACGTCGCGCTTGGGGTGCAGGCGTGAGACGAGGATCGACTGCTGCTGGCAGAACTTGCGGATTCCGCCGGCGCCGTGGCGCGAGCCGATTCCGGAGGTCTTGGCGCCGCCCATCGGCAGCTCCAAAGCAACGTAGTTGATCATCGCGTCGTTGACGCAGACGGCGCCCGCTTGAACGCGCTTGGCGATCTCCTCGCCGCGCGCTACGTCACGCGTGAATACCGACGCGGCCAGGCCAAACTCGCTGTCGTTGGCAAGGCGAATAGCTTCCTCGGCATCCTCAACCTTCATGATCGGCAGCGTTGGCCCAAAGGTCTCCTCGTTCATCGCGCGCATCGAATGATCGACGTCGACGAGCACGGTTGGCTCGAAGAAATCACCGGGGCCGCTGCCGCGCTTGCCGCCGGTGAGCGCCGTGGCGCCGCTGGCAACAGCATCGTTGACGTGGCTCTCGACGAGGTCGACCTGTGGCGGGAAGGTCATCGCTCCAACCTCTACCGCGCCGGGCCCGGCGCTGACACCCTGGCGCAGAGCCTTGACCTTTTCAGTCACCTTCTCAACGAACTCGTCGTAGACCGGCGCCTCAACGTAAACGCGCTCGGTTGAAATGCAGGTCTGGCCCGAGTTCTGCATTGAGAAGAAAACGGCGGCGTTTGCGGCTCGCTCAACGTCGGCGTCGCGCAGAACGATCATCGGATCCTTGCCTCCAAGCTCGAGCGAGCATGGGATCAGACGCTCGGCAGCCATAACCGCGACCTTGCGGCCGGTTGCCGTCGAGCCGGTGAACATGATCATGTCGACCTCTTCGATCAGCGCGCGACCGGTGTCGCCACGGCCGGTTGCGACCTGGAACACGCCGGCCGGCATGCCGCACTCATCGAGGCAGCGGGCCATGATCAGCGATGTCAGCGGAGTCACTTCGCTGGGCTTAAGAATCACGCTGTTGCCGGCAGCCATCGCCGGGATGCAGTCACCGAAGGAGTTAGTCAGCGGGTAGTTCCAAGGCCCGATCACTCCAATCAAGCCAAGCGGGCGGTAGCTGACGATCAGCTTCTTGCCTTTGACCATCAGGCTGCCGGACTTGACCTTCTGATCGGCGAGGTACTCAGGCGCGTGCTTGGCCCAGAAACCGAAGGCCGAAGCGCCGTATGAGATCTCTGCCAGCTGCGCATCCTCGTAGGTCTTGCCGGTCTCGGAGACGATCGTTTCGATGATCTCTTCCTTGTGGTCGATGACCCACTTCTGGGCGCGCAACAGAATCTTTGCGCGACCTTCGAAGCCAAGCGCTTCCCAAGCGGGCTGAACAGCGCGGCCACGCTCGGCCATTGCCTTCACGTCACTGGCGCCAAGATCGGCGACGTTGCCGACGATCTGGCCGGTAGCCGGATTGATTACGTCAATCGTTGAAGGGGCCGAAGTGGCCGAACCTTCAGTGGACTCTGGACTCTGCTTAACGGTCGTCATCTGCGGCTCCTCTACTTGGCTGTAAACCCTTCCAAAACCCTACTCCACTTCAAGCAACGTGATCCCAACCGGCTCTACCGGCATGTCGCGGCCGTCGGTGGTGACGCTTTGAATCTTGTCTACTACGTCCATTCCGCCGGTAACTTCGCCAAAAACGGTGTGCTTGCCGTCAAGGTGAGGGCAGGCAGCGGCGGTGACGATGAAGAACTGTGAGCCGTTCGTGTTTGGGCCGGCGTTGGCCATCGCCAGCGCGCCGCGCACAACTGCGTGCTCATTGAACTCGTCTTCGAACTGGTAGCCGGGGCCGCCAGTTCCTGTTCCTTCAGGGCAGCCGCCTTGAATCATGAAGTCGGGGATCACGCGGTGGAATGTGAGGCCGTCGTAGAAGCCGTCCTGGGCAAGCTTGCGGAAGTTTTCAACCGTCTTCGGAGCGTCGTCCTCGAACAGTTCGATCGTGATATCGCCTTCACTGGTGGTCATCGTCGCGGCGGGCATAAACGGCGTTCCTCTC
>CAJBXY010000159.1 GCA_903959665.1 uncultured Solirubrobacterales bacterium
GGCTGCGACATCAACCCTGAGGTCGTTGAGCTGATCAACCGTGGCCAGCCACCGTTCCCCGGCGAAGCGGGGTTGGAAGAGGCGCTGGCCGAAGTGATCGCGAGCGGCGCTCTGCGCGCTCAGCTCGACACGACCGCCGCTGTCGCCGAAGGCCCCGACCTCGTCGTCGCGGTGCCGCCGCTGGCCGTTGACGGGAATGCCAAGCCGGATTGGGGCGCGCTCGACGCAGCGGTAGCTGCGATCGGCGCTGGCCTGCAAGCGGGCACGACGGTCGCAATCGAGACGACCCTCCCGGTCGGCACGACGCGCGGCCGCATCTCAGTCGCGCTCGAAGCCGCCAGCGGGCTCAGAGCAGAGCAGGACTTCTTCACCGTCTTCAGCCCCGAGCGCGTCTTCAGCGGCCGTATCTTCGCCGACCTCGCCACATACCCGAAGCTGGTCGGCGGCCTCAGCGAAGCCGGCGAGAAGCGCGGCGCCGAGCTGTACAGCTCATTCCTTGAGGCCGATGTTTGGCCGATCGGTTCGGCCGAAGCGGCCGAGATGGTGAAGCTCGCCGAGACGACCTACCGCGACATCAACATCGCCTTCGCCAACGAGCTGGCGTGCTTTGCAGATCGCGAAGGGATTGACGTTGAGCGCGTGATTGAGGCGGCCAACAGTCAGCCCTTCAGCCACATTCACAGCCCCGGCATTGCCGTCGGTGGCCACTGCATCCCGGTCTACCCGCGCTTCTACCTCGAAGGCGACCCCGATGCAGCGCTTCCAGCCGCCGCCAGGGCCGTAAACGACGCGATGCCTGCATACGCCGCGCAGAGGCTGGAGAAGGCGCTTGGCGGCCTTCAGGGCGCCCGCGTATTGGTCTTGGGCGCCGCGTATCGCGGCGGCGTCAAGGAAACGGCCTTCAGCGGCGTCTTTGGCACGGCCGCAGCGCTGGAGGCGCTCGGCGCCAAGGCGCTCGTCAGCGACCCGCTCTACAGCGACGATGAACTGGCGGCGCTCGGACTAACTCCCTGGGATCACGAGCCGATCGACGCTGCGATCGTTCAGGCCGACCACGCCGAGTACGCGCAGCTCAGCGCCGCCGACCTACCCGGAGTTCGAGTCGTCCTCGACGGCCGTGGCATCCTCGACGCAGCCTCGCTTGCAGCGGGCGGCATCACGGTCGAGCGGATCGGGCGACCGGGTACTACGCCGCCAGCGAGCTGATCGCCGCGACAACTGCGTCGGCCGCATGGCCGTCGCCATAACAGTCGGGCCGCTCACCGCTGGGCGCCAGTTCGAGTGCCGCCAGCGCCGCCGCGCCGTCAAGATCAACGAGCGAGTTCCAACCGGAGTGGACGGTCTCGGTCCACTCCGTCGTGTCGCGCATCGTCACGCACTGCACGCCGGCGAGGTAGGCCTCTTTTTGAGCGCCGCCGGAATCGGTTAGAACGGCGCGCGCATTTAGCAGCAGAGCCGTGAAGTCGAGGTAGCCGAGCGGCGGCAAGATCCGCACGCCGCCAGCCTCCAAAGCAGGTAGAAGCCCGGCCGTTTCGAGCCGCGCCCGCGTGCGCGGGTGGAGTGGCAGCACGACCGGGCCGGGAACAGCGAGCAGGAGCTCAACCAACGATGCGAGCCGCGCGGGGTCGTCAACGTTGGCGGCGCGGTGGGCCGTTGCCAGCAGGTAAGCGCCGGGCTCAACCCCAGCCGCCTCGAGCGCCGCCGCGTTTGCCGCCGCCCGCGGCCGCATCAGCTCGGCAACGTCGACCATCACGTCGCCAACCAGTAGCGCCCGTGTTCCTAGCCCTTCATTCTGAAGATTTGCCAGCGCAACCTGCGAGGGGCAGAGCAGCAGCTCCGAGCAGTGGTCGGTCAGGATTCGGTTCAGTTCCTCCGGCATCGTTCGGTCGAAGGAGCGCATTCCGGCCTCAACGTGAACTACCGCGATCTTCGCCTGCGCGGCCGTCAGCGCGCCGGCCAGCGTCGAGTTCGTGTCGCCGTAGACGAGCACCGCGTCCGGCCGCTGCTCGGCGAGCAGCGGCGCCAAGGCGGCGATCATCCGCGCCGTCTGCTCACTGTTGCTGCCGCCTGAAATCTCCAGCTCGATCTCCGGCCGCGGCATTCCCAGCTCCTCGATGAAGATCGTCGATAGCTCGTCGTCGTAGTGCTGACCGGTGTGAACCAGCACCTCCTCATGCCCGGCGCGCAGCGGGCCAGAGACCGCGGCGGCCTTGATGAACTGCGGGCGGTTGCCGATTACCGTTACGAGCTTCACGCCGGCTGACCGACCGCCTCGGCGATCGTCGCCCGCAGCACCTTGTCGACCGCCACTGAGAGAGGGCCAGGCGCTTCGATCTGGTGATCATCGATTGCGGAGACGGGGTGAACCTCGCGCAGCGTAGAGGCGAGGAAGGCCTCCTTGATCTGCGGAATCTGATCAACCGCGATCGATTCTTCCTCAACGAGCCCTGTCTTCAGCAGCACGCCACGGGTGATCGAATCGAGCACGCGGTCGCTCAGCGGCGGCGTTATCAGCCGCTCACCGTCGAGCGAAGCGACGAAGCTCTGGCGCGGGCCTTCGAGCACGGTCCCGTCTTCGGTCACCAGCAGCGCCTCGCTGGCGCCACGACTGGCGGCAATCCGCGTCGCCAGCATGTTGGCAGCGTAAGAGAGAGACTTGACACCATCAAGCAGGATCGTTGAC
>CAJBXY010000160.1 GCA_903959665.1 uncultured Solirubrobacterales bacterium
CTCAGCCTGACCGTGGATCGCGGTGATTCCTTCGTCATCTTCGCGCAGTAGCTTGGTCGCGAAGTTTCCGAGCGTGACGACGACGGTCGGCTCAACCAGTTCGACCTGCCCGAGCAGAACCGGCGAGCAGTTCGCTATCTCGTCGCTGCGGGGATCGCGGTTCTCCGGCGGCCGACACTTCAGCACGTTGGCTATGTACACATCGTCGCGGCTGAGCCCGATCCCAGTGAGCAGATCGCCGAGCAGTTTGCCCGATGCGCCAACGAACGGCACGCCGTCACGATCCTCACTCGCGCCGGGTGCTTCGCCGACAAACATCAGATCCGCATTGACGTCTCCCGCGCCGAAGACGACCTGGCTGCGACTGGCGACGAGCTGCGGGCAGAGTTGGCAGCTGCTTGCCTGCTGACTCAAGCCGTTCATGCCGGCCGCTCGCCCTGCGCTGGAAGTATCGGTATTCACTACGAATGATGCTATCCGTGGACCCTCACTGCTACCTTTTTGCCTACAGGCCGTAACCCTCGGGAGCGGACCGTGTAATGCAGGTGGAAGTTGGCAGTCGAAGCAACACTTAATGCGCGACCGGTATCTCGTCAGGGAACTGGACCGAAATGACAGAACGCATCGTTCAAACGATCCGAACAGTCCCCCAATTGCGGGAAGAGATTGCTGGGCGCCGCGCCGCCGGGGCGACAGTCGGCTTCGTTCCGACGATGGGCGCACTTCACGCCGGGCATAGCGCGCTGATTGAGCGCGCCGCGAGCGAACACGAAGTCGTCGTCGTTTCGATCTTCGTCAACCCGGCCCAGTTCAATCGCGCCGACGACCTTGAGCAATACCCGCGCAACGAGCCGGCCGACGTGAAGGCCGCCACCGCGGCTGGAGCGACTATCTGCTTCGCGCCGAGCGTTGCCGAAATCTACCCTCAGGGCTTCGCCAGCAGCGTTCAAGTTCGCGGTCCTTTGACGGAGACGCTTGAAGGGAAGGAGCGCGGCGTTGGCCACTTCGACGGGATGGCAACCGTCGTCACGGTCCTGCTCAACGCGGTTGCGCCCGACGTCGCCTACTTCGGCGCAAAAGACGCGCAGCAGGCGCTGGTCGTTCGGCGATTCGTCACCGATCTGCAGATTCCGGTCGAAATCGTTACCGCCGACACCGTCCGCGATGCCAACGGCCTAGCGCTCTCGAGCCGCAACGCGCGACTCTCGGCCGGCGGGATTGAGCAAGCGTTAGCGATCTCAGCCGCATTGCAGGCGGCTGCCAACGCGATCAGCGACGGCAGTACCGATTCGCCCGAAGCAGCAGGCGCGGCAGGAATTGAGCGCCTGCGCTTGGCGGGAATCACGCCCGAGTACTTCGCGATCACAGATCCCGCGACACTTGAACCAGCCCGCCAGCTCAGCGGCACGCTGCTGATTGCCTGTGCAGCCACGGTTGACGGAGTTCGACTGATCGACAACTTGACCGTCAGTGCCAATCGAGAGGCGGCGACCGCCAGCTGTTAGGCGGCGTCGACCATTAGACAAGGAGCAGACGATGTCCACGATGCCAAACCAAATCGAAGTCCCGCTCGACGCCTCGCGACTGCCTATGACGCTGCCTCGCCTCGCCGAGATGAAGCGGCTCGGCGAGCCGATTGTGATGGTCACGGCGTACGACTATCCCAGCGCACTTGCGGCGGAAAAGGCGGGAGTCGACATGGTCCTCGTTGGCGATTCGGGCGCGATGACTGTGCTCGGTTACAACTCCACTGTTCCGGTCGAGCTCGACGAAATCCTGATGCTCGCGAAGGCAGCCCGCCGCGGCCTTAGCTCGCCATTTCTTGTTGGTGACCTTCCGTTTGGCTCCTATGAGGTCAGCGACGAGCAGGCCGTTACAACCGCGCTGCGGTTCGTCAAAGAGGCCGGCTGCGCCGCCGTCAAGCTCGAAGGCGGCGGCCCAACCTCGGTTGCGCGCGCCCGCGCAATCAGCAGCGCCGGCATCCCCGTGATGGGTCACGTTGGGCTAACGCCGCAAACCTCGACTGCGCTTGGCGGCTACCGCGCGCAGGGGAAGACGGCGCAGCAGGCTCTGCTGATTCGCGACCAAGCGATCGCCTTGGAGCAGGCCGGCTGCTTCTCGATCGTCTTCGAAGCGATCCCCTCCGA
>CAJBXY010000161.1 GCA_903959665.1 uncultured Solirubrobacterales bacterium
CGTCAATCTCAACCAGCGCGCCCTTCGGCAACGCGGAAACGCCGACCGCCGCGCGAGCCGGAGGATCGGCCGCAAAGAACTCGGCGTAAACCTCGTTCACCTCGGCGAAGGCCGAAAGATCGGTCATGTAGACGGTGCATCGAACCGCGTCGCCAAGCTCCGCGCCGGCGGCCCGGCAGACGGTCTGGAGGTTCTCAAGGCATCGACGGGCCTGTTCGGCAGGAGTGTCGCCGACGATCTCGCCGCTTTCGGCGTCGAGCGGTATCTGGCCGGAGCAGAAGAGCAGGCCGTTGGCCTCGACAGCGTGGGAGTACGGGCCGACCGCGGCCGGGGCGTTCTCAGCGTCAATCGTCTTTCGCTCGTCGCTCATTACTGCGCACGCTAGCGTTCTGCGCGTGGCAAATGCGCTGAAGGCTGAAACTTCGCCCTACCTACTCCAGCACGCTGAGAACCCAGTTGATTGGCTGCCGTGGGGCGACGAGGCGCTGGCGCGCTCGCGCGAGCTGAACCGGCCGCTGCTCGTTTCGATCGGCTATTCGGCCTGCCACTGGTGCCACGTGATGGAGCGGGAGTGCTTTGAGAACGCCGAGATCGCCGCGCTGATGAACGAGAACTTCGTCTGCGTCAAAGTCGACCGCGAGGAGCGGCCCGACGTCGACGCGATCTACATGGAGGCGGTGCAGGCGATGACCGGCCAAGGCGGCTGGCCGCTGAACGTCTTCCTCACCCCCGCCCAGCTCCCCTTCTACGGCGGCACCTACTTTCCGCCGCAGCCGCGGCAGGGAATGACTTCCTGGCCTCAGATTTTGACCGCGATCGCCGAGGCTTGGGAGGAGCGCGGCGAGGAGATCGCCGAGCAGGCCGAGGCCGGGCTGGAGCGGCTTGCGGGCGCGGCAAGGCTGGAAGCAAGCGCGGAGCCTCTCGACGCCGCGCTGCTGGCCGAAGCTATCGAGCGGCTGGCGCTGCCGTTCGACGCGATCAACGGTGGCTGGGGCTCGGCGCCGAAGTTTCCCAACGCGAGCGCGATCGAGTTCCTGCTCGCACGGGGCGAGCCTGCGATGGCGCTTCAGAGCCTGCGCGCGATGGCATCGGGTGGAATCTTTGATCAGATTGGCGGCGGCTTCTCGCGCTACAGCGTTGACGCCGCGTGGACGGTGCCCCACTTCGAGAAGATGCTCTACGACAACGCGCTACTCGCTCGTGCTTACCTGCACGGTTGGCAGGTCAGCGGCGACGAGATCCTGAAGCGAACCTGCGAGGAGACGCTGGACTGGGCGCTGCGCGAGATGCTGGCCCCCGATGGCGGCTTCTACAGCGCGCTCGACGCCGACTCGGAAGGCGTTGAAGGCAAGTTCTACGTTTGGTCTATTGAGCAGCTGCGCGATGCTCTGGGCGACGACGCTGACGCAGCGATCACCTGGTTTGGCGCCAGTGCCGGTGGCAACTTCGAGGGATTGAACATCCTTGAGTCGCGCGGCGCTGAGCCTGCGGCAGAGGTGCGGGAGCGAATCCGCACGCGGCTGCTTGAGCTGCGCGCCGAGCGCGTGCGGCCGGGCACCGACGACAAGCGGCTGACGAGCTGGAACGGGCTGATGATCAGCGCGCTGGCCGAGGCCGGCGCGGTGCTCGGCCGTGAGGATTACCTCGCCGCCGCGCGCGGTACAGCGAACTTCCTGATCACGCAGATGCGCGACGAGAATGGTCGCCTGCTGCGCAGCTTCAACAAGGGCGAAGCAAAGCTGCGCGCATACCTCGAAGACCACGCGATGCTGCTCGAAGCGCTACTGGCGCTTTACGAGGCGACCTTTGAGCCGCAGTGGTACCTCGCCGCGGTTGCCGAGGCGGAGGCGATTTTGAACGGCTTTAGCGATGACGAGCGTGGCGGCTTCTTCTCGACCGCCAGCGACGGCGAGCAGCTAGTAGCGCGGCGCAAGGAGATGGAAGACTCGCCGCTCCCCTCCGGCGGCTCAAGCGCAGCGCTTGGCCTGTTGCGGCTGTCACTGCTCAGCGGCGACGCGCGTTACGCCGAGGCGGCGCTCGGGCAGCTGCGCCTGGTGCGCCCTTATGTCGTTCGCCATCCTCAGGCCTTCGGCCACGCGCTTCAGGCGATCGACCTCCACGTTGGCCCGGCGCGCGAGCTGGCGCTGGTTGGCTCCGAGCTTGGCCCGCTGCTTGAGGTTCTGCGCAGCGAACTGCGGCCACGCCTAGTTGTTGCGGCCAGCGACGGCAGCGGTGACGAAAGCGTTGTGCCTCTGCTCGAAGGCCGCACGCCGGTCGACGGCAAGACCGCCGCATACCTCTGCGAGAACTTCACCTGCGCCGCCCCAGTTACCGGTGCTGAAGCGCTCGCCGCCGCGCTCGCCTAATTCACGCGCGCGCGAGCCGGTGGCCGATCCGCCCGCGAGCTTCGTATCCTCCAGCGTTCGATGAAAAGAATCCTTGCCATCCCTGCCGGTCGCCGCGCGAAGTGGGTTGTTGTCGCCATCTGGGTAGGGCTGCTGGTGCTC
>CAJBXY010000162.1 GCA_903959665.1 uncultured Solirubrobacterales bacterium
CCGCCGCACCAGCCTCGTCGGCTGTGGCGAAGATGCCACCGCGCATCGCGCCACGGCTTCGCAGATGGCGGACCAGCGCGCGCGTATCGACATCGGTTATCGCGGGCACCTGAGCGGCTTCGAGCCAGTCAAGCCATCCTTGGCTGGCGGTCGGCGCGTCGGAGGAATTGTCGGCGGCGCGCATCACGACGCCGCGAACGTGAATTCGGCTGCTCTCCATTGCCGCTTCGCTGACGCCGTAATTACCTACGTGCGGCACGGTGAAGGTCAAGATCTGCCCGGCGAACGACGGGTCTGTAACCGATTCCTGGTATCCGCCCATCGCCGTCGTGAAGACAACCTCGCCGACCGAGCCGGTCGCGTTGCCGCAGAGCTTGCCCTCAAACCGCGCGCCGTCCTCGAGTAGGACAAAACCATCGCTGCTCACTTGATTAGCCCCTGAATCTCTTTGAAGTGTGGGTTCTTTGCGTCCTTCATCAGCTCAAAACAGATCGATTCAACGCTCGACGGCACGGCGCCGGCCAGCGAGAGCCGGTCGATCGCCAGCGCGCGGTCATCGGTGCTGCGCGAACCAAGCGCGTCGCAGGCCAGCCAAACTTCGGCGTCGGCAGCGAGCAGATCGAGCACGCTCTGGGCAACGCAGATGTGTGTTTCGGTGCCGCAGACGATCACTTGATCGCGCCCGGCCAACGAGAAGCCTTCGGCGCGGGCAGCGGAGAAGGTCGTCTTCTCGAACACCACCGCCGCCGCCAACGAGTCGCTTAGCTCCGGAACGGTGCTGCCCAGCCCCTTTGGGTACTGCTCGGTAACGATGATCGGCATCTCGAGCAGCGTCGCGGCGCGGGCAAGGATCTTGGCGCGGGCGACGATCTTCGCGGCGTCGGGGATGACGTCGCGAAAGGCTTCCTGAATGTCGACGACGAGCAGCGCGGCCCGGCCTGGCTCTAGCCGCGCAACCTTCACTTTGCTGCCTCGCCTGGATCCGGCGCCGCGCTAAGCGCGAAACTGCGCTGGCGGTAAGCAACGGCGCCGTCGGCAACGGTTAGCAGCACGCGGCCATAGAGCGAGCGGCCACCGAAGGCGCAGTTCTCAGAGCGGCTTTCATAACCGTCCTCGCCGACACGCCACTCTTGCTCGAGGTCAACGAGAACGAGGTTGGCGCTCTCGCCGATCGTCATCTGTGGGATCTCAAGGCCGAAGATCGCGCCGCCGCAGGTCATCTTCTCGATCAGCATCTCGACACTCATCAGCCCACTTCGAACGAGCTCCGTGTAGCAAGCCGCAAAGGAGCTTTCTAGCCCGGTTGTCCCCATCGGTGCCTGCTCAAACGGCACCTCCTTCTCGTGCGCGCTGTGGGGCGCGTGATCGGTGGCGATGCAGTCGATCGTGCCGTCAATCAGGCCGCCAATCAGCGCTTGGCGATCGGCCTCAGTCCGCAGCGGCGGGTTCATCTTCATCCGCGTGTCAAGCGTGCGCACCTGTTCTTCGGTAAAGCAGAGGTGGTGCGGGCTTACCTCAGTGGTCACGTTGTAACCGAGCCGCTTCGCTTCGCGGATCGCCTCGACCGATTCGGCGCAGCTGAGGTGCTGCATGTGGACCGTTCCGCCCTCGTAGCCAGCGAGCGCTGCGTCGCGGGCGACCATCGTCGACTCGCTGGTGCTCGGAATCCCGCCAATGCCGAGAACAGCACTCACGGCGCCCTCGTTCATTGAGCCACCGGCCGAGAGTGAGGGATCCTCCTCGTGCAGCGCCAGCACTCCGCCCGACATCTGCTGGTACTGCAGCGCCTTGCGCAGCATCCCAGCCGACTCAACGGGCATACCGTCGTCGGTGAAGCCGGCGGCCCCGGCGGCGCGCAGCTCCGACATCGCCGTTAGCTCATCCCCTCCCAGGCCGACCGTGATCGCTGCAAGGAAACCGACCGGCACCCGCGCCTCACGCCTCGCGGCGTCGCGCAGCGAGCGCATCACTGAAGCTGAATCGACGACCGGGTCGGTATTCGGCATTGCTAGCACGGCGCAGAAGCCTCCAGCCGCCGCTGAGCGAGTGCCGGTCTCAATATCTTCTTTGTGCTCGTGCCCTGGAGTGCGCAAGTGGATGTGGGGGTCGACGAAGGCCGGGAAGAGGTGGAAACCGGTTCCGTCAATCTTTTCCGCGTCAGGGCCGGCGCTGAGCGTGCCGGGCTCACCGATCTCGGCAAGCTGTCCGTCGCTTACGACGACATCGAAGACGCCGTCGATCCCTGCGCGAGGGTCGATCAAATGAGCGCCGGTGATCATCAGGTCGGCCTCGGCCGCTGTGCCACGGACGAGCAGCTGTTCTCTGCGGCGCGTCATGCCGACTGGTGCTCCGGCACCGGATCAAAGGCTCGTGAGGCGGCGAGCAGTTCAAAGAGCACGGCCATCCGCACGACAACCCCGGCGGCGACCTGTTCAAGAATCAATGATTGGGCGCAGTCGACTACCTCGTCGGAGAGCTCTACTCCGCGATTGACCGGCCCTGGGTGCATCAGCAGCGAGCGGGCACCAAGCCTGCGCCCGTCGATCTGGAAGAGCGAGGCGTATTCGCGCAGACTCGGCAGGTATGCCTGCTGCATCCGCTCGTTCTGCATCCGCAGCGCGTAGACGACGTCGGCCTCTTGAAGATCATCGAGCGAGTAACGAACCTCTACGCCCATCGCTTCGATGTCACGTGGGAGCAGTGTCGGCGGCCCAGCAACGGTTACCTGCGCCCCCATCTTCTGGAAGCCAAGGATGTTCGATCGGGCAACGCGCGAGTGGAGTACGTCGCCGACAACCCAGATCTTTACGCCGTCGAGCGAACCGAGACGGCGTGTGAGTGTGTAGATGTCAAGCAGTGCCTGAGTTGGATGCTCATGCTTGCCGTCGCCCGCGTTGATGATCGCGGCGTCGGTCCACTCAGCGACCAGCGCAGGTGCGCCGGCCCAAGGGCAGCGGACGACGATCGCGTCCGGGCGATGGGCGCTGAGCGTCTGGACGGTGTCTTTGAGCGACTCGCCCTTCTCCGTCGAAGAGCCAGAGGCGCTGAAGTTGACGACGTCGGCGCTTAGCCGCTTGGCGGCAAGCTCGAACGAGCTGCGCGTGCGGGTGCTCGCTTCGTAGAAGAGGTTGAGGACGGTGCGGCCGCGCAGCGCGGGCACCTTCTTGATCTCGCGCTGATGGTTCTCCGAGAATGCCGCGGCTCGAGCACAGATCCGTTCGATGTCCTCGCGGCTTACGTCCTCGATGCTCAATAGGTGCTTCATGCCGCGTCCCCGGTGATCGCAGCTTCAGCGTCGCCGATGACAACGCGGTCAACGCCATCGGTCTCTTCGACTTGGACGAAGACGCGCTCGCCGGGCGCGGTCGGCAGGTTCTTGCCGATGTAATCAGGGCGGATCGGCAGCTCGCGGTGGCCGCGGTCGACGAGCACCGCCAGCTGCACGCAGGCAGGTCGCCCATAAGCGAACAGCGCCTCAATCGCGGCGCGAACAGTGCGGCCGCTGTAAAGAACGTCGTCAACGATTACGACGGTCGCCCCGTCAAGCGGAAAGTCGATTTCCGTCGAGTAAACCTGTGGTGCTTCAGGACGCTTGCCAAGGTCGTCGCGGTAGAAGCCGATGTCGAGCAGCCCGAGCGGAATCTCGGTGCCGGTGAAATCGTTCAGGAGAGCGACGATGCGCCGCGCGAGAACTGCGCCGCGACTGTGAATCCCAACAATCGCAAGCTGGGAAGGATCGGTGTTGCGTTCGAGGATCTCGTGAGCGATGCGGGTTAGCGCCCGGCTTAGCTCTTGATCGTCTAGGACGACATTCTCTTTGCTCATAGATCCTGCCCTTCTTGGCCTCTCGGACCGAGTTAAAGGGGTGAACTGCTGCGCGCACGTTAGCACCGATTACGGCGCACTGCTGAATCAATCTTCGCTCTTTGCGGCGCCCTCTTCGGCCGCTTCGGCAAACTGAGCCGCCGCCGCCTGCTCTATCTCAACGTCATCGGGCCGCAGCAGCCGCGGTCCACCCTTCTCAGCGACAGGAATGTCGATCGCATCGAAATCGCGTGGCACGACAACCTCAGTGAAGACGGCTTCGGCCTCCTCAATTATCTTGCGAATCGGGTAGCGGGCGGAGATGTGGGTCAGCGCGAGCATCGCCACTCCTGCCGCCGCGGCAACCTCCGCCGCCTGCTGCGCGGTGCTGTGCATCGTCTCCGCGGCTCGGGCCGAGTCCTCTTCAGCGAAGGTTGCCTCGTGGATCAGCACGTCGGCGCCGCTTGCTGCCGCCTCAACCATCTCACAGGGCGCGGTGTCACCAGAGATGACGATCTTCCTGCCGGCGCGCGGGTCACCGATCACCTGGGCGGGCTCGACGGTGCCAACGCTGTCGCCAGCGACGAGCGCCGCAATCTCCTTGCCGTCTGTGATTCCGAGCTCGGCTGCCCGCTCGGGATCGAAGCGACCAGGCCTACCTGCCTCAACCAGCGAGTAGCCCAGAGCGGTACCGCGATGGCGAACGTTGAACGCTTCGACCTCATATCCGTCGAATTCGATTGCGTCGCCGGCGTCGAGCTCTGAGATGTGCAGTTCGTAGTCGGTCTTGCCGCTCGCGATCCCCACCGCAGCGAGCTGTTTCACCGTGCCGCTCGGGCCATAGATGTCGAGCGGCTTCTCGCGCCCGCGCAGCTCAAGCGTGCGGACCAGCCCCGGAATCCCAAGCCAGTGATCGGCGTGAAGGTGGGTAAGGAAGATTGCGTCGAGGTCGGCTAGGCCGATGCTGCGGATCAGCTGGCGCTGCGTTCCTTCACCGCAGTCGAACAGCAGCCGGTCGCCGTCGAGGCGCGCGAGCGTCGCGGGCAGGCCGCGGCGCGGCGTCGGCACCGAGCCGCCGGTTCCCGCGAAGAAGAGTTCGATCTGATCCACGTCCGCGAGGGTACCCGCGCGAGGCGCACGGTAGGCTCAGGGACGTTGCGCCCGTAGCTCAGTGGATAGAGCGCCCGCCTCCGGAGCGGGAGGCCGCAGGTTCGAATCC
>CAJBXY010000163.1 GCA_903959665.1 uncultured Solirubrobacterales bacterium
CTTTCGTTTCGGCGCTAGTTGTCGGCATCGACTGAGCGTTGACCTTGTCGAAGGCTGCCGTGCAGATCGCTGCGGCGTCGCTCTCGAACGTCGCGCTCGAGCTGGTCGTCGTCTCGGTCGAGCTAGAGCCGCAGCCAGCCAGCGCAGCGGCCAGAACGATCACGAGAACGAGCGGGGAGAACCTAAGGGTTTTCATGCGCGCAAAATTAGCGAGCCGCCCGGCGGCATTCGCGCCAAGCGCTTACTCACTGCGCTTGATTCTGTTTCGCGCCAGCGTCGACAGCAGCACTGCCCAGTCAGCGGCGGCGGAAAGCAGGTGACCGACCGGCCCTGTGACGACCCAAGTCTCGATCCTGCTTAGCGGGGGCTGAGAGTTGTTGGCCACGCCCTGACGCTATCGTGCCGCCGATGAGCAACGTCACTACAAACGTCAAAGAGCTGGCCGATTCGCGCGTCCGCGTGGAGGTTCAGGTACCGCTCGAAGAGCTCGATCGCCGGATCGCTCAAACCGCCCGCTCGATGGGCAAAGAGATGAAGATGGCCGGCTTTCGCAAGGGCAAGATCCCGGCCGAGGTTGTTATTCAGCGGATCGGCCGTGACGCGGTAGTCGACGAAACCATTCGTGGATCGCTTGGCCACTGGTACACCGAAGCCGTCGACGGCGCGCGCCTTGCGATCGTCGGCCAGCCCGAGGTGGAGCTTGGCGAGCTGCCGCCGGCCGGTGAGGATCTGAAGTTCAGCTTTGAGGTAGGCGTGCGGCCGGTAGCCAAGCTCGGCAAGTACAAGGGGCTGAAGGTCGAGCGCCGCGAGGCGGTCGCCGCGACGGAAGCGATCGACGAGCAGATCGAAGAGCTGCGCGGACGGATGGCGAGTCTCGAAGCGGTCGAAGAGGCCGCCGCGACCGGCGATTTCGTCGTGATGAACTACGTCGGCTCAATCGAAGGCGAGGTTTTTGAAGGCGGCGAGGGAACCGACCAGCTGATCGAACTCGGCTCAGGGCGCCTGATCCCAGGCTTCGAGGAGCAGCTCGAAGGGATCAAGGCCGGCGAAGCGCGGACCGTGAAGCTGGCCTTCCCCGATGATTATCAAGCAGAGGAGCTGGCCGGCAAGGACGCCGAGTTCGCCGTTACCGCGACAGAGATCCGTCGGCGAATTCTCCCCGAGCTAAACGACGAGTTCGCGAACGAGGCCGCTGGGCTCGAGACGATCGCCGAGCTGCGTGAGGATCTTGCGACGCAGATGCTCGCGGCCGACAACGAGAAGGCCGAAGAGGAGTTTCGCGAAGCTGTTCTCGACGCGGTTGCCGACAACGCCAAGATCAACCTGCCTCAGCCGCTGATCGACGCCCGTGCCAGCGAGCTGCTCGACCGCATGCTCCACCAGCTCTCCCACCAAGGGATAAGCCGCGAGATGTACTTTCAGATTTCCGGCCGTACTGAAGAGGAGATGTTGGCCGAGAGTGGCGAAGCGGCGCAGAAGACGCTGCGCAATGAGGCTGCCCTGGTCGCGATCGTTGAAGCAGAAGATATTCAGCCAGGCGACGGCGACATCTTGACCGCGCTGCAGGCATCCGCCGCTCAGGAGCAGACGACTCCAGAGAAGCTGCGTGAGCGTCTTGAGAAGGCCGGCCGCATCGACGACTTGATCGAAGAGCTCGCGCAGCGCCAAGCGCTCGACCTAATAGTCGAGAGCGCAGTCGCCACTAGCGCGTCCTAAACGCTCCGTTTCGCTGCCTCCCCGTTGCTAGTGTTGACTGCTCCATCTGCGAGCAAAGTTGCACGTGGGAGGAATCAACCCAGCCGACCGAAACAAAGCGAGGAACATGAGCCCCCTAGTCCCAATGGTCGTAGAGCAGACCTCACGCGGAGAACGTTCGTTTGACATCTACTCGCGCC
>CAJBXY010000164.1 GCA_903959665.1 uncultured Solirubrobacterales bacterium
CTTGGGGCGCTCGTGTGGAGCGAGCTCTGGCCGGCAGAACTCGATCAGCTGTTCAGCGCTCACCGCTTGACCGTCCTTGGCCACGACGATCGCGGTAACAAGCTCCCCCCACTCGGCGTCGGGCCGGCCAACGACGGCAGCGTCGGCAACCGCCGGATGTGCGGCGACCACGGCCTCCACCAGTTCAGGAGCGACGTTCTCGCCGCCGCTAATTATCAGGTCCGAGCTACGGCCGATGACCTCGAGCTCACCGCCGGGTCCCCAGCGGCCGAGGTCGCCGCTGCTGAGCTGCGGCCGGCACTGTGGGGCGATAGTCGGCCCACTTACGAGGATCTCGCTCGACTCGCCGAGCGTGACCTGTGTGCAGAAGAGCGGCGCGCCGCCTGTGACGATCTGCGAACAAGCTTCTGTCATTCCGTATGACGGGGCGACCGAAACGGCTGCCTGCGCCGCACGTTCGAGCAGCTCTGCGCTGATTGGGCCTCCGCCAAGCAGGACCCAGCGGAGCGCTGGCGGATTCTCCAGCCCGGCGTCGAGCAGCCGCTGAAGTGTGGTCGGCACTAGCGAGACCACGGTTGGGCCGTCGACGTCGCGGAGCTCACTGAGCACCGCGGGCGAATCGAAGCGCTCGTGCACGGTCGCCGCAGTTCCGTAAATCGCGGCACGGACAAGAATTGAAAGGCCGCCAATGTGACTCAGGGGTAGGCAACAGAGCCAGCGCTCGTTCTCGCTCAATCCGAGTGCGACCGCGGAGCCGGCGGCGCTCCACCAGAAGTTGCCGAAGCTCAGTTCGATCGGCTTCGCGGCGCCGCTGCTGCCGGAGCTGAAAATCACGACGGCGGGCGCGTCAAGCTCGTGGCTTGTGACGAGCGCCGCCGCGGGATCCTCGTGGCCGCCAAGCCGAGCATCGATCACGAAATTGGCGCTGCGCGTCCGCTCAGCCCGCTGAGCTTGCGGGGTGTTGGGGTCGATTGGGACGGCGACGGCGCCAATCAGCCAGACCGCGTGGAGATAGATCGCGAACTCTTCACCCGGAGGCAAGATGATCGCCACGCTCTCGCCAGCGACAACGCCGAGCGCGCTCAGCTGACGCGCTGAGCGCTGAGCTTCGAGCAGAAGTTCGCCGTACTTAAGGTTGTTGACGGCTCTTGCGAGCGGCCGATTCGCTGCCGCGCGCGGGAGCCAGGCATCTACGAGCACAGTCAGAAAGCTAGCCTCTCCCCCTTATGAGCGATCAAACGACAATCAGGCCGGCGGCGCAATGGAGCGCCGAGAGCCAATACAGCGACATCCGCTACGAGCTGAGCGGCGACGGGATCGCAAAGATCACAATCGATCGCCCACAGGCGCGGAACGCCTTCAGACCGCAGACCCTTTTCCAATTGAGCGAGGCCTTCAACCTCGCGCAAAACGATCCTGACGTCGGCGTGATCATCCTGACCGGTCAAGGCGACATGGCGTTCTGCTCCGGCGGCGATCAACGGATCCGCGGCGACGACGGCTACATCGGTGACGACGAGATGGCGCAGAAGGGAATCGGCCGGCTCAACGTGCTTGACCTTCAGATTCAGATGCGGCGCTGCCCGAAGCCGATCGTCGCGATGATCGCCGGCTACGCAATCGGTGGCGGCCACATCCTGCACATCTGCTGCGATCTCTCGATCGCCGCCGACAACGCCCGCTTCGGCCAGACCGGCCCACGCGTTGGATCATTCGACGGCGGCTTCGGCTCTGGCCTGCTGGCGCGGCAGATCGGCCAGAAGAGAGCGAAGGAGATCTGGTTCCTCTGTCGTCAGTACGACGCTCAGACGGCACTCGGCTGGGGGCTCGTCAACAGCGTCGTAGCACTCGAAGCGCTCGAGGAAGAGACCGTTCAGTGGTGCCGCGAGATGCTCGAACTCTCGCCGCTGTCGCTAAGAATGCTGAAAGCGTCGTTCAATGCCGCCGATGACGGCTTGGCCGGCGTTCAGCAGCTGGCCGGCGACGCGACCTTGCTCTATTACATGTCGGAGGAAGCGCAGGAAGGGCGCGACGCTTACGTCGAGAAACGCAAGCCCGACTTCTCGAAGTTCCCAAAGCGGCCTTAAGACAGCGTGAGCGGCGAACGGACGCAGAAGAATCCCGGCTCGCTTTCCAGCCTGCAGATTTGGCTGATCGCTGCCCGCCCACGGACGCTCCCGGCCGCCGTTGCGCCGGTATTGGTTGGTACCGCGCTGGCGTGGACCGTGGGCCCCCTTGACTGGATTGCCTTCGTCGCCGCCTCGCTGGGCGCCGTCTTCATCCAGGTAGGCACGAATCTCTCGAACGATTACTCCGACGCGCGCCGCGGCGCCGACACCGAGGAGCGGCTCGGACCTGTGCGTGTAACTGCAGGTGGGCTCGTGCCGCCAAAGCAGGTGCTCTTCGCGACCTATGCCAGCTTCGCGATCGCGGTTCTTTGCGGCGTCTACCTGATCATCATCGCCGGGCCCGTCTTGCTGCTGATCGGGGCGGCGTCGATTCTTGCCGGCGTGCTTTACACCGGCGGCCCGAGGCCGTACGGCTATGAAGGCTTCGGCGAGCTCTTCGTCTTCACGTTCTTCGGCATCGTCGCCGTCACCGGCTCATATTTTGTTCAGCGCCAATCGCTCGAATGGGAGGC
>CAJBXY010000165.1 GCA_903959665.1 uncultured Solirubrobacterales bacterium
CGCTATCCTAGGTAGGACTGTGTTGTCCTTCATTCGCAGAACATCCAGTAAGACGCTCGTCGCTCTTGGCGCTTCGGTGGCGCTGATCGCGGCGCTCGGCGCGGTAGCTGCAACCGGCGCCGACGGCGGCGACGACCGGCCGCCGGCCAAGCCGCTGGCAGAGGCGATCGCATCCTCGCTCGATGGCCAGGAGATCGGCGGCCTTTCCGCCCGCGTCACATTCACCAACGAGATGCTCGAATCGGCCGGCATGGTCAAGGGCGCCGACCCACTTATGGGTGGCGGCAGCGGCAGGCTCTGGGCCTCCGACGATGGTGACGTTCGAATCGAGCTTCAATCGGAAGCCGGCGGTGGCGACGTGCAGATCGTTGCCCGCGGCGACCAGCTTTGGCTTTACCACGCGGCCGCCAACACCGTTTACCGCACCACAATGGAGCCGGAAGAGAAGAGCACCAAGAAGGACGGCGAGGAAGAGTGGCCGCCAAGCGTTGCTGCCGTCAGCCGGATGCTGAAGCAGCTCGGTTCCGAGGCAGTCGTCTCAGGCGCGATTCCGAGCAATGTTGCCGGCAAGCCCGCTTACAGCACGCGGGTTGAGCCGAAGGATCAGGGTGGCCTGATCGGTGGCGCAGACGTAACTTGGGACGCCAGCAATGGCGCCCCGTTGCGCGTCGCAATCTACGCCCGCGGTGAGAACGACCCAACGCTGGCGATCGAAACAACCGAAGTTAGCTTCGGCGCCGTCGACGACGCCGTCTTTGCGATTCAGCCCCCGGCCTCGGCGAAGGTTGAGAACATGAGCGCCGCCAACGAGCCGAGCGCCGCCGGTAAGCCGAAGCGCCCGATCACAGGGCTCAGCGCAGCGCGCGCGGGTGCACCATTCGAACTTTCCGCCCCAGCCAAGCTTGCGGGGCTACCGCGCAGCGAAGTGATGCTCGTCGGTAGCGGCGATAAGAAGAGCGTCACAATCACTTATGGCGAAGGACTCGGCGCGATCACGGTGATCGAGAGCGCTGCCAGCGGCAAAGACCAAGCGGTTTCGCTCGGCGCCTCTGAGCAGGCCAAGCGCGACGGGATTGAAATCCCGACAGCGAAGGTCGCTGGCGCTGAAGCGACCGTCTTTGGCACGCCGCTTGGATCGCTCGTCAGCTTCACGCGGGACGGCGTCCGCTACGTCGTGATCGGCTCAGTAACAGAGCAGGACGCTCTCGCCGCCGCCCGCGGGCTTTAACCACCGTGAGCGAACAGCCGCCGGTCGCGCTCCGTGGCCTAACGAAACAGTACGGCCGCATCACCGCCGTTGATGACGTTTCGCTGACCGTCAACGAAGGCGATGTATTTGGCTACCTCGGGCCAAACGGCGCTGGTAAGACAACCTCGCTGCGGATGATGCTCGGGCTGATCACGCCCACCTCCGGTGAGGCACGCGTATTCGGCAACGACCCACATAAGTCGGTCGATGCGCTCGCCGACGTGGCCGGCTTCGTCGAAGCGCCGCGCTTCTACCCCTACCTCGACGGCATGACCAACCTTCGCCTCGTGGCGGCGTTCGACGGCAACGAAGCAAAAACGCGAATTGATGAAGCTCTCGACGTAGTTGAGCTAACGGGCCGCGCCAGCGACAAGGTCGGCGGCTACTCGCACGGAATGCGCCAGCGGCTGGGAATCGCCGCGGCGCTGATCCGCCGCCCGAAGCTGCTGCTGCTCGACGAGCCGGCGACCGGCCTCGACCCAGGCGGCATGCGCGACATGCGCGCGCTGATTGCGCGGTTGTCGGCGGAGGGAATGACCGTGATGCTCTCCAGCCACCTGCTGGCCGAGGTCGAAGAGCTTTGTAACCGCGTAGCGATTGTTCGCAGCGGCCGGATCGTCTACGAAGGCGAGCTCGACGAGCTGCGCGCGGCGGCGGGGCTGACAATTCGCCTACGCACTAGCGACGATGAGGTTGCGCTGCGCGTTCTCTCCGACCGCCGTGGAATAAGCGACGTGACTCGCCATGGCGCCGCGCCGATCCAGTTCCGCGCCGCCGACGAGGCAGCGATCGGCGAACTTTCACGTGCGCTGGCCGACTCCGGCGCGCTGATTCTTGAGCTAGCGCCAAGCGCAGCCACGCTCGAGGATCTTTTCTTCGAACTGACAGAGGGCGAAGGTGAAGCGCAGGCGGAAGAGAAGCGGCTCGATGAGCTCTCCGACCTAACCGGTGGCGCGCAATGAGCCGCCCGGGAACGCTTACCGTCTACCGCTGGGAGCTGCGCAAGCTGCGCGCGCAGAAGCGAACCTATCTGGGCCTCGGCGCCGCCGTGCTGGTGCCGATCGTCTTTTCGGTCGCGGTCGCGATCCAGCCTGGCGAACCGGCCGACGTGCCTTTCGGGCGCTACATCAACGACACCGGCCTCGCCTTCCCGCTCGTCACGCTGCTGTTCGGCTCAATCTGGTTCTATCCGCTGATCGCGGCGCTCGTCTCCGGCGACATCGTCGCCAACGAG
>CAJBXY010000166.1 GCA_903959665.1 uncultured Solirubrobacterales bacterium
CACACGTCGCGCAGAAGCCGACCAAACTGGAGATCACTACCTAATGGCCGACGACGAAGCTCCAATCGAAGAGCAGCCGGAGGTAGAGGCCGAAGAGGTAGAGGAGGCGGTCGAGGCAGTCGAAGCTGAGGTTGAGGCCGAAGCTGCAGAGGAGGCCGTCGAAGAGGCCGAGGAGATCGTCGAAGAAGAGGCCGCCGAGGCTGAGGCCAAGGTGGACAAGAAGGCGCCGAAGGAGAAGCCAATTCCTGGCGCCGACCTTGAGGTTGACATCGTCGTCGAAGGCGACGAGGGCAGCCCCGAGAGCGCGCTCGATCCGTTTGCCGATGACGCCGACGTTGTCGTCGTAGAGGTCGAGGAGCCTGTAGCCGACGAGCCGATCGCCGCCACAATCAAGCTCGCCGCCGACGCTCGTTACACCGCGACCGGCAAGCGCAAGCGCGCAGTCGCACGCGTGATTCTCAAGCCCGGCAAGGGTGAGTACCTGATCAACGGCCGTTCGATCGACGATTTCTTCCCGCGCCCCGCTCTACAGCGCAACATTCGCCAGCCGCTTGAGGCCGTTGGCTTTGAAGACAAGATGGACGTGATCGCCCGGATGCACGGCGGCGGCGTCTCCGCCCAAGCGGGCGCTCTACGCCACGGCATCTCACGCGCATTGCTTGAGGCCGACCCGAATCTTCGTGGGGCGCTCAAGAGCCGCGGCTTCCTGACCCGTGACGCCCGCGCCAAGGAACGCAAGAAGGCCGGCCTCAAGAAGGCCCGCAAGCGGCCTCAGTTCAGCAAGCGATAGCGCTGCTGGCCCGCGCGATCGGCGTGGATTCTTTAGCTTTCTCCTAATGGCACGCGATCTATTCGGAACCGACGGCGTCCGCGGCCTTGCTGGGGAGAAGCTGACCGGCGAGCTTGCGATGGCGCTCGGTCGCGCAGCAACTGAGCAGGCTGGCGGGGTCGGCGCGAGGGTCTTGGTGATCCGTGACACGCGCCAGTCGGGCGAGATGCTCGAAGCGGCGCTGGCCGCCGGGATCACCGCCGCCGGAGGAGAGGCGCTGCTTGGGGGCGTGCTGCCAACGCCGGCGGCGCCGCTGCTGATCGCCCAGTACGGCTTCGACCTTGGCGTCGTCGTCTCGGCTTCACACAACCCCTTTCAGGACAACGGGATTAAGTTCTTCGGCGGCGATGGACTGAAGCTCACCGACGCTGCCGAGGAAGAGATCGAAAGGCGGCTCGATGACGGCTTCGGGGTAGAGCTGGAGATCGGCCGTGTGCGCGAACTCCACGGCACGCAGGAGGATTATCTACGCGCGCTCGAAGGGCGATTCGAAGGGCTTGATCTAAGCTCCGTCAAGCTGCTGCTCGACTGCGCCCACGGCGCTACCTATCGAGTCGGGCCGGAGATATTCCGCCGCCTCGGCGCGTCGGTTTCGGTGATTGGCAATGAGCCCGACGGTCGCAACATCAACGACGGTGTCGGTTCCACCCACGTCGATGCGCTGGCCGCCGCGGTCGTCGCCGGTGGTCACGACCTTGGCTTCGCCTTTGATGGCGACGGCGACCGCGTTCTCGCGGCCGACCGCAACGGCGGGGTAGTTGACGGCGATGAGCTGATCGCGTTGGCTGCGCTTCACCTGCGCGCCTCGGGCAGGCTCAACGGCGACGGCGTCGTCGTCACGGTGATGACCAACTACGGCTTTCACACGGCGATGCAAGCGGCAAAGATCGAGGTCGCGACGGCCGACGTCGGCGATCGCTACGTGCTTGCCGAGCTGCGCGAGCGCGGGTGGACTCTCGGCGGCGAGCAGTCGGGCCACATCATCGACATGGGCTTCGTTCCTTCCGGGGACGGGATCGCAAGCGCCCTGCTGACGCTCGAAGCGCTCGCCGGGGCCGACCTTGCCGAGCGCTCGGCAATGGAGAAGCTGCCGCAACAGCTCGTCAACGTGAAGGTCGCCGACAAGGCGCGCGCGCTCGACGCGGTTGCTGGCGCGGCGGCGGAAGAGAACGATTCGCTCAGTGGCCAGGGCCGCGTTCTGGTTCGCGCCAGCGGCACCGAGGAGCTGGTCCGCGTGATGGTCGAGGCACCCGACGCAGCTCAGTGTGAGCAGATCTGCCGCCGCCTCGTCGACGTCGTCGAGGCAGCCAGCTAACCAGGCATACCTGCTGCCGCTCGCGGCGGGCCATCTAGCCCACTAGCTAGGCTTCACGGCATGTGTGGAATCGTCGGTTACGTCGGCTCGCGGGCCGCTGAAGAGCTGCTGCTCGCAGGGCTCTCAAAGCTTGAGTACCGCGGCTACGACTCGGCCGGCATCTCGGTCATGTCGGAGGGCTCAATCGAGTCGGTTCGCGCGGTCGGAAATCTTGCCCAGCTTCAGACCGCGGTTGAGGCGCGTCAGGCGGCAGGTGGCGCGACAGCAACGCTAGTCGAGGCGGCGACGATCGGCATCGGGCACACGCGCTGGGCTACGCACGGCCGCGTCAACGAGCAGAACGCTCATCCGCACTTCGACACCGCCGATCAAGTCCACGTCGTCGTAAACGGAATCGTCGAGAACTACTTGGAGCTGCGCGAGCGGCTGATCGCCGGTGGCGCCAGCTTCAGCTCGGAAACCGACGCCGAAGTGATCGCACACCTTGTCGCCAACCATCTGAGCGGGGACCTTGAGCAGGCCGTGCGCGCCGCCTACGCCGAGCTTGAAGGCCACTTCGCCTTCGTCGCGATGGCGGTTGAATCGCCCGAGCTGCTGGTCGGTGCGCGCAAGGAGTGCCCGCTGATCATCGGCGTGGGCGAGGGCGAGATGTTCCTCGCTTCCGCTGTGCCCGCCTTCCTCGCGCAAACGCGCCGCGTGCAGTACGTCGAAAATGAAGAGATCGTTGCCGTTCGGCCGGGCGGTGCCAGCTTCACGACTCCCAGCGGCGAGCCGATCGAGCGTGAGGTAGTGACCGTCGACTGGGATGAGGAGACAGCAGAGAAGGGCGGCTATGAGACCTTCATGCTTAAAGAGATTCACGAACAGGCCGACGCGATCGCCGAGACTATCGCCGACCGCACGGTGCGCGAGGACGGCGTTGACCTCGATGACGTGGGCGCACTTAGCGACGAGCAGCTGCGCGGAGCGAAGCGGATCATTGTCGTCGCCTGCGGAACCTCGTACCACGCAGGGTTGATCGGGCGTTACGCGATCGAAGAGCTTGCCCGCGTGCCGGTCGATGTCGAAATCGCCTCCGAATATCGCTACCGCAACCCAATTGTCGGCCCGGGTGACCTGGTGATTGGGATCACTCAATCGGGAGAGACGGCCGACACGCTGGCGGCGATGAGGATCGCCAAGGAGCGCGGCGCGACGGTGATGGCAATTACCAACATCATGGGCTCGCAGGCGACGCGCGACGCCGACGGCGTGCTCTATACGCGCGCCGGGCTTGAGGTTTCGGTCGCTGCGACGAAGACCTTCGTTTGCCAGGTCGCGGTGATGTACCTGCTCGCGCTGCGGCTCTCCGAGCTCCATGACGCGTTGCCGCTGGAACGCCGAATCGAGCTGGTCGCCGACCTAAAACAGCTGCCGCATCTGATCAGCGAACTGCTTGAGAGCGTTGATTCGGTCGTTGAGAGCGTCGCCGAGCGTGTTTGGGAGGCCAACTTCTTCCTCTATCTCGGGCGCCACGCCGGAGTGGCGGTCGCCGATGAGGGCGCGCTGAAGCTGAAGGAGGTCTCCTACATCTCGACCGACGCCTATGCCGCTGGCGAGATGAAGCACGGCCCGATCGCGCTACTGAGCGAACAGACCCCGGTGGTGACCGTCGCAACCGATTCGCCTGTGCTTGAGAAGGTGATCTCGAACATGCAGGAGGTGCGGGCCCGCGGCGCCTACCTGATCGCCATCGCCAGCGAGGGCAATTCTTCGATCGATCAGCAGGCCGATTCGGTGATCTCGATCCCTCAAACGGACTGGATTCTGCAGCCGTTGCTGGCAGTAATTCCGCTGCAGCTGCTGGCCTATCGGATTGCTCGTCTGCGCGGCCTCAACGTCGATCAGCCGCGCAACCTCGCCAAAACGGTCACGGTCGAATAGATTTAGCCGATGAGTCCAGCCCCCGCTGTCGGCATCGATCTGCTTGAGATTGATCGCTTGGAACGCGCGTTGGAACGGCGCCCGCGCCTAGCTGAGCGTCTCTTCACAGCGTCCGAGCGTGCATATGCGAGCAGTCAGGCGCGCCCGGGGCAACACCTTGCCGCCCGCTTCTGCGCGAAGGAGGCGGCCACCAAGGCACTTGGTTTAGCGGTCTTCAGGCCACTCGAGATTGAGCTTTGCGAGCGCGGCGGCGCACCCGAGCTGCGCCTAAGTGGCGCTGCTGCCGCGCGAGCTCAGCTGCTTGGCGTCCAGCTCGGTTGCTCCTTGACGCATTCGCGCGCGACCGCCGCAGCGGTTGTTGTTGGGGGCCCGGCATGAGCGATTGGTTGATCGCGCTCTCCGACGCGAAGCGTTCGCGTCGCGCCGACCAGTGGGCGATTGAGACTGTTGGCATCACCAGCCTGATGCTGATGGAGGCGGCCGCGACCGGGCTCGCCGATTACGTCGACCGCTACATCCCCGAAGGTGTGGTTGTTGTCGTCTGTGGCGGTGGCAACAACGGCGGTGATGGTTACGCGGCGGCGAGGATCTTGAGAGCGCACGGCCGCGCCGTGCGGGTTCTTCAGGCCGGTGATCCAGAGCGGCTCAGCGACGATGCGCGCGCCCAGTTAAACCTGCTCGTAGGCGAATCGCCGATCGCCTTTGCCGCGGAGCTGCTGGCAGGCGCCTCGGTTGTCGTTGACGCCCTGCTGGGCACCGGGTTCAAGGACAAACCTCGCGGCGAGGTAGCCAAAGCGATCAAGGCGATTACCGACTGCGGCCTGCCGGTTGTCGCAGTCGACGTGCCAAGCGGGGTTGACGCTTCGACCGGTGAAATTGACGGCGTCGCCGTTAGCGCACAGATGACGGTCACCTTCAACTCCGACAAGCCCGGCTTGCGGATCAATCCAGGCCGGGCCCACGCCGGCGCGGTGCGCGTCGTCGACATCGGCATCCCTGCCGGCGCGCCGCTCGCTGAAGCGACGGTTGGTTTGATCATCGACGAGCCGCTGATAGCCCTGCTGCCAAGGCGAGGCGCCGACTCAAACAAATTCACCAGCGGCCATCTTTACGTTGCGGCCGGCTCCTGTGGGCTTACCGGAGCGGCTGTACTGGCTTCAACGGGCGCGATGCGAGCGGGGGCTGGCTACGTGACGGCCTGCGTGCCGGCAAGCCAGCAGCCGGTCGTGGCGAGCCACCTGGTCGAGGTGATGCAGCTCGCGCTTGCTGACGACGATGGTCACCACTGCCGCAAAGGCGCTGAACAGGTGCTCGCTGCGGTCACCGAGCGGGAGGGAGCGGTGCTGCTGGGGCCGGGGCTCGGCTCAAGCAAGGGCGCGCGGGCGTTCGCGCGCGAGTTGGCAGTCAGCGTGAAGGCGCCGCTGGTGATCGACGCCGACGGCCTCAACGCCTTCGCCGGGGATCTCGAGGCGCTAGCGGCGAGGAAGCGCCCAACCGTGCTGACGCCGCACGAGGGCGAGCTGGCGCGGCTGCTTGACTGCAGCACTGAGAAGGTGCGTGAGCGGCGGCTCAGGCAGGTCAGGTCAGCAGCGAAGGCCGCGAACGCGATCGTGATCCTGAAGGGCGTTGACACGCTGATCTGCAACCCCGACGGCCTCGTGGCTGTAAGCCCGGGCGCAACGGCCGGGCTAGCGACAGCGGGAACGGGCGACGTGCTCGGCGGCGTCGTCGGCGCGCTGTTGGCGCGCGGAGCCGACCCGTTCGTCGCTGCCGCGGCGGCGGTGCGCCTACACGCCCGGGCGGCCGGGCTTGCGGCCGAAAGCCTCGGCACCGAGGGCATGATCGCGAGCGACGTAGTTGCCGCCCTGCCGCTTGCGTGGGCCTGTCGGTAGGATTGCTGCCATGAGCGCAACAGTCAGTCAAATCATGGACGCCGACCCGCAGAGCGTGGGCCCCGACGACAGCGTTGAAACGGTCGTCCAACGGATGCACGATCACGAACTTCCCGGGCTGCCAGTCGTCGACGAGGATGACATTCTGGTCGGAATCGTCACCGAGAGCGACCTCTTGATGTTCGACGAGCAGGAGGATCTCGATCCGCCAGCGCACGTTCAGATTATGGGTGGCGTGATCTATCTGGGCTCGGTAAAGCACTGGGAGGAACGGATCCGCAAGTCGGTGGCGAGCACCGTTGAGGAGATCATGAGCCCCGAGCCGATCACCGTCAGCCCCGACGCCGACGCGCACGACGCCGGGCATCTAATTTCCGAGCACGGCCACAACCGCCTGCCTGTTGTCGATGATGAGGGCCGGCTCGTCGGCGTTGTCACGCGCGTCGACGTGCTCGAGGCGCTGCTCGAAGATCGATAGGTCGGTGGGCTGAACGCCGTGCGCGCGCTGGCCTCAGTCGACTTAGCGGCGCTTGAACGCAACGTCGGGTTGCTCGCCGACGCGGCTGCGTCGGCGCAGCTCTGTGCGGTTGTCAAAGCCGACGGCTACGGCCACGGCGCAGCGCAAGCGGCAGGCGCCGCAATCGGCGGCGGCGCTAGTTGGCTGGCGGTCGCGACCGCGCCGGAGGCGCAGCAGCTCCGCGCCGCCGGGTTGGAACTGCCGATCTTGGTGATGGGAGCTCTGACCGACGCTGAACTTGAACTTGCGCTCGCAGCGAAGGCCGACGTTGTTGCGTGGAGCGAGTACTTCGTTGCCAAGCTCGCTGCGCTTGGCGGTGGCCGCGTGCACATCAAGCTCGATAGCGGCATGGGTCGGCTCGGCACGCGTGATGGCGAGCTGGCGGCGCGCTTGGCCGCGAGCGCGGCCGAGCAGCCGGAATTAGAGCTGGTGGGGCTGATGACCCACTTCGCGACCGCCGATCAGGTCGGCGATCAGTTCTTCGCTGCCCAGCTTGAGGCTTTCAGGGAGTGGAGCGAACCGATCGTCGCAACCGCCCCGGGGTTGATCCGCCATGCGGCCAACAGCGCCGCTTTGCTGCGCGAGAGCGCGTCGCACTTCGATCTCGTTCGCCCCGGCGTCGCCTGTTACGGGCTTGATCCCTTCGGCGTCGACCCGGCCGCGCAGGGCCTTGAGCCGGCGCTGCGCTTGGAGTCTTACGTCGCCTGCGCCGAGCGCTGTGAGGCCGGCCAGAGCAGCGGTTACGGCCGCAGCTTCGTCGCCGAGCAGCCGACGGTGGTTGCGACCGTGCCGATCGGCTACGCAGACGGGTGGAAGCGGGTCTTTTCGAACAATGCCGAGGTGCTGATCGGCGGGCGCCGCTTCGCCGTCGTTGGCAACGTCAGCATGGACAACATCACCGTCGACCTCGGCGCCGACGGGGGCGGGGTAGAGATCGGTGATCGCGTCACGCTGATCGGCAATGACGGAGATGAGCGGATTCTCAGTGAGGAGCTCGCGCGCCGTGCCTCAACAATCAACTACGAGATCGTCAGCTCAGTTAGCGCCCGCGTAGAGCGCAGATACGTTGGCAGCGAGGCTGGCAGCCAATGACCATCAGCGAGCCCGAACTGTTGGCGATGGCCAGGGGCGCGGTGGCGGCTGAGGGCGTCTGGCTTGTCGGTGGAGCGCTCCGCGACAGGCTCGCTGGCACAGAGCAGCGCAGCGCGGTAATCGATCTGGACCTGATCGTCGATCGTGACGGTGAGGCTGTGGCGCGCGCGCTGCGCGACGCGGCGCCCTCCGGCGCGGCCGTCTTCGCTCTCTCCGACCAGTTTGGCGCCTGGCGCGTTCATGGCGCCGATCGTGATTGGCAGATCGACTGCACGCCACTGCAGGGAGAGACGCTTGAGGCCGACCTGCGCGCCCGCGACCTCACGATCAACGCGATCGCCGAGCCGCTCGCTGGCGGTGAGATGATCGACCCGACCGGCGGAATAGACGACCTTCAGCGTGGCGTGCTGCGGATGGCCGGGGCGCAGGCGTTCGCCGCCGATCCGCTTCGATGCGTGCGGCTCGCCCGCTTCGCCGTTCAGCTTGGCTTTGAGATAGAGGCCGAGACCCTTGCCGCCGCGCAGGCACAGCCCGGCGGCTTAGCGGGAGTAGCTGGGGAGCGGATCTTCACTGAGCTGAACTTGATTCTCGCTTCAAGCGGGGCGGTCGGAGGGTTCCGTTTGCTTGATCAGATCGGCGCTAGCGCAGTCGTCCTGCCTGAACTGATCGAGCTGCAAGGCGTTGAGCAGACCGCCTACCACCACCTTGACGCTTACGAGCACACGCTCGAGGTGCTGCAGTTCGCGATCGACCTGGAGAATGATCCGGCGGCCCTGTTCGGTGATCCCGACGGCGCGGCGGTAGCCGCAATTCTTGCTGAAGCGCTGGCCGACGGGCTTAGTCGCGGTGGCGGGCTGCGCTGGGGAGCGTTGCTCCACGACATCGCCAAGCCGCAGACGCGCGCTCAGTTTGACGACGGCCGAATCGGTTTCCCCGGTCACGCCGTCGAAGGGGCCGAGCAGGCCCGCGTGATCTTGGGGCGCCTGAAGGCCAGCGAGAAGCTCAAAGCGCACGTCGCAAAGTTGACGCTCGAGCATCTTCGGCTCGGTTTCCTCGTCCATGAGCAGCCGCTCACCGCGGAGGCCTTCTTCCTTTACTTGACGAGCTGCCAGCCGGTTGAGGTTGATGTGACGCTGCTGTCGCTAGCCGATCGCCTGGCAACTAGGGGCCGCAAGGCCGAGCAGGCGATCATGGCTCATCAGCAGCTAGCGCTCGAAGTGCTGAGCGAGGCGCTGCGCTGGCGCGCCGAGGGGCCGCCCGAGCCGCTGATTCGAGGCGATCATCTGGCGAGCCAGCTTGGCATCGAACACGGCCCGCTACTTGGCAGTCTGTTGGCTGCGATAGCCGAGGCGCAGTACTGCGGCACAATCTCCGATCAGGCTGGCGCCGTCGAGTTGGCCCGGGCTCTCATCACCGCTGACGGCTAACCGTTGGCCAGCGCCGCCGCTTCATTTCGAAGCAAGCGCTCGCAGAGCAGCGTCGCGTCAACAACGCTCGAATAGTCAACGTTCTCGGCCGTGTCGGTTGGCCAGTGGTAGTTGGATGGCGCTTTGTAGCGGGAGATCGAACCGAGCATCAGCGTCGGGTACCCAGCCTGTAGCGAGATCAGCGCGTCGGTCGCGTTGCGGAAGCGCAGCCCGCGCACCAGTTCCACCTCGAGCTCGGCGGCGGCGCGCGAGAGTTCGGCCTTAAAAGGCTCGTCGTAGTCGGCCATCCACAGCATCCCTTCGCCTTCGAGCTGCATCAGCGTTGGCGAGCCGACACTGTCGATGCAGACGAACTTTGTCGCCCCGATCGGTAGCGAGCCGAAGTGGCGTTTGGCAAAGCCGCGCATTCCTTCCATGAACGATTCCTCGGAGCCGGTTGAAACCAGTAGAACGCGAATGCCTGCGACCGGCCGTTCGCGCAAGAGCCGCGCAAGGCCAACGAGCACGGCAACCCCGCTGAGGTTGTCATTCGCGCCAGGGACGACGGAGCGTGAACCGATCTCGGCGAAGCTGAGCGCGCTGCCCAGTGAGAAGACTGCTGCGGCTCGGCGCAGCAGTGCTGAGCCGGTAAGGCCGCTGAGCAGCGTAAGCAGCGGGCCAGCAAAGACTGGGAACATGATTGGCGGCGTCGTCTTCGATCGTTCAAGCTGCGCCGGGAAACGTTCGCCAAAGAACTCCGGGATCTGAGGCGCGAAGAGGAGGCTCCAATTGGCTGCGTCGTGGTGCGCGACGAAGACGATCGTTCGCTCGGCGTTGCGGTCGCCGCACTCCGCGACAACGTTCCAGGTGTCGCGCTGCGGCAGAACGGCGCGGCGAAACCACTGGCTGCCGCCGCTGATGTCGTCGGCCACGGCCGCAGCAGTGAATCCTCCAACAACCGCTCGCAGCAGCCGCGAGCCTTTCAGCGAGGTCAGGCCGGCGGCGAGCGTCAACAGACCGAGCGGCCACCAGTATGTTCCGTGAGCCTGTTCGCGTTCGACCTCGACGCCGCAGGCTTCGGCCTGCAGTTGCGCGGCGATTATCTGCGCGCCGCGACGCTCGCCGTCGGAGGCCGAGGGTCGTTCAAATGACGCAAGCTCGCCAATTAGCTCGCGCGCGCGTGCCTCCAGTTGACCTTGATCGCTCATAGACACCTGCAGAGGTTACGCTTTGGCCGATGACCGACTGCCTTTTCTGCTCAATCGTTGCCGGCGAGATCCCAGCTGAGGTCGTCGCCGAGGACGAACGGACGATCACATTCATGGACATCAGCCCGGCAACGCGCGGGCACGCCCTAGTGATTCCGCGAGCTCACGCGCGCGACCTTTATGAGATTTCAGCGCTCGACCTCGCGGCGTGTGCGGTCGCCGCGCAGCGGGCGGCGTTGGTTGCTCGCGACCGCTTAGGAGCCGACGGAGTCAACCTGCTCAACTCCTGTCAGGCCGAGGCGTGGCAGAGCGTCTTCCACTTTCACATTCACGTGATTCCCCGCTACCAAGACGACCCGTTGAGGCTGCCTTGGGAACCTGTCACAGGCAACGCCGACGCGATCGTCGCGAGTGCCCGCGTGCTGCGCGGGGAGTGAGCGCGGTGGCGCGTCATAAATCGTGCAGCGATTAGGGCGAATTTGCCCGTGAATACAGCAAATTCGCCTGCCCTGGCGGCTGAACCGGCTCATCTCGTGCGTAGTTACGCTTAGATAGTCGTATGCACAAACGACTACTTCCCCTGCTCGTACTGCTCAGCGCGCTCGCTTTGGCTGCGCCGGGAATCGCGTCCGCAAAGATGATCGATCTCGGCGCGCTGGACACCGCCCTTAAGCCGGGCTGCCCAGGCACACCTTGCTACGCAATCAGCCGCACGACCGGCTATCAGACGCG
>CAJBXY010000167.1 GCA_903959665.1 uncultured Solirubrobacterales bacterium
CTCGCCGCGGGCGAGCATCGGCTTGAGCAGGTTGGCGGCATCGACCGCCCCTTCCGCGGCGCCAGCGCCAACGATCGTGTGTAGCTCGTCGATGAAGACGATGATCTGGCCCTTCGCCTCGGTGATCTCCTTCAGCACCGACTTGAGCCGTTCCTCAAATTCGCCGCGATACTTGGCGCCGGCGATCATGCCGCCGATGTCGAGCGCGATCAGCCTACGGTCGCGCAGCGACTCTGGGATGTCGCCGGAGACGATCCGCTGCGCCAGCCCTTCGACGATTGCCGTCTTGCCGACCCCTGGCTCGCCGATCAAGACCGGGTTGTTCTTGCGGCGGCGCGAGAGCACTTGGATTACGCGGCGAATCTCATCGTCGCGGCCGATAACAGGGTCGAGCTCGCCTTCGGCAGCGCGCGCCGTCAGGTCAACTCCGTACTTCTCCAAAGCTTGGTACTGATCCTCGGCGTTTTGATCGGTCACGCGGTGCGGGCCGCGAACCTTGGCGATCGCCTCTTTGAGCACTTCGGGCGTGGCTCCGGCGGCGCGCAGAGCATCACCGGCGGCGCCGTCCTGCGCGGCCAATGCCAGCAGCAGGTGCTCGGTCGAGACGTACTCGTCGTTCATCTCGGCCATCAACGTTTCGGCGCGCTGGAGCGCTTGGATCAGCTCGCTGGCCGGCTGCGAGGCCTCGCCGCCTTCAGCGAGCGTCGGCAACGCTTCGATTGCGCCGTTGTTGGCTTGGCGAACCGCAACGTCATCAACGCCGGCATTGCGCAGCACCGGGGTGACGATTCCGCCCTCCTGCTCGAGCAGGGCGCTAAGCAGATGCTCAGGCAGAGCCTGCGGATTGCGGTTGCGCGCAGCGAGCGACAGAGCGGCCTGAAGCGCCTCTTGACTTTTCACGGTAAAACGGTCGGCATTCATACAAATCTAAGTCTAGCAGACTTAGATCTTATTGCAAGGCGATTTTGCCTTAGGAGCGGCGGCGGGTGCGGTAGTCGGCGGCGCGGACAACGGCGGTCGAGCTGCGCTCCAGCGGCACCAGCTCGCCGCGAAGCGTTCGCTGCGCAGCCGCCAGCTCGGCCTCCATCTCGGCGCGGGCTTCGCCGCTCTGCTGCTCAAGCTGCTCAAGCTGCCTGCGCGCTGCCTCAAGCTGCTCCTCGAGCGCCAGCACGCGCTCAACGCCGGCGAGGTTCAGCCCCAGCTCGGTCGTCATCTCCTGAATTCTGCGCAACCGATCGACGTCGGTCTGCGAGTAGAGCCGCGTCCCCTTCGGCGAGCGCTGTGGCGAGATCAGCCCACGCTGCTCGTACATGCGCAAAGTCTGCGGGTGCATCTCGGCCAGCTCGGCGGCAACCGAAATCATGAAAACGCCGCGGCCGGAGTCAACTGTGATCCGCGTTGTCGTTCTGCGCGCGGCCATCATTTACCACCGCTGCCGCTGAAGAGCTTGGCTCTAGGATCGCCACCGTTCATCGTCTCTGAGAGCTTCGCGACCAGTTCGGACTGCTCGTCGGTCAGCTCCGAGGGAACCTCAACAACGAAGCGGTAATGGATGTCGCCGCGCGTCTCCTTCTTCCCTGCACCAAGCCGCGGCGGCCCTTCGCCACGCAGCCGCTGGACGCTGCCGCTGCGCGTGCCGGGCGGAACGCGAAGTGTCTTGCGGCCATCGAGCGTAGGCACCTCAACCTCGGCGCCGAGCAATTGCTCCGGAACGGTCAGCGGCACCTCAACCTCAACGTTGTCGCCCTTGCGGCGGAAGATCGACGACGGAGCAACGCGTGTGATCACGTAAAGGTCGCCGTCGGGGCCGCCGTTGCTGCCGGGCTCACCGCGACCGGCGATCCGCACGCGCGAACCCTCCTTGACGCCGGCCGGAATGTTGACCTTCAGCCGCTTCGTCTTCTCAACCTGGCCGCTGCCGCCGCAGCTGCGGCAGGGATCTTCGATGATCGTGCCGCTCCCCTGGCAACGAGCGCAGGGCTGGGAGATCGAGAAGAGACCTTGGCCTTGCGAGTCGATGCCGCGGCCTTGACAGCTCGAACAGACTTTCGGCGAAGTTCCGGCGGCCGCGCCGGTGCCATGGCAGCTGCCGCAAGCGCCGGGGATCGAAAGCGTCACCGGAACCTGAATCCCAGCCAGAGACTGATCGAAGCTGAGCCGCACCTCGGTTTCAAGGTCGCGCCCGCGCGCCGGGCGCGGGCGGCCGGCGCGGCCGCCCTGCTGCTCGCCGCCGAAGAAGCTCGAAAAGATGTCGCCAAAGGTTGAAGGATCGAACGGAACGCCACCCGGCCCGCCGCCACCGCCGCTGAACATGCCGCCGCTGTCGTACTGCTTGCGTTTCTCCGGGTCGCCAAGAATGTCGTAGGCGGCCGAAACCTGCTTGAAGCGCTCTTCGGCAGCCTCGTCGCCGGGGTTCTGGTCGGGGTGGTTCTCACGCGCGAGCTTGCGGTAGGCCTTCTTGATGTCGGCCGCCGACGTCTTCTTGTCGACGCCGAGAACCTTGTAGAGATCTGGCTGAGCCATCGCTTCGGCCTTAGGCGGCTACGACGACCTTCGCCGCGCGCAGCACCTCGTCGCCGAGCAGGTAGCCGTGCTCGTAAACCTCGATCACGGTTCCCGCCGGCTGCCCTTCGGCCGGCTGCTGGGCAACCGCCTCGTGCTGGTGCGGGTTGAATGGTTCGCCAAGCGCCGTGTCACGAGTGATGCCGGCGCGACTAAAGGCTGCCAGCAGCTCCTGCTGGACGAGCTGGATCCCTCCAATCAGCTCCGGGTTGGCGCTCTCCGGGTGGGCCTCGGCGGCTTTGATCGCGCGGTCGAGGTTGTCGAGCGCCGGCAAGAGCTCGCGCGCCAGCCGCGCAACGCCGCGCTGCTCGGCCTGAGCAGCGTCACGGCGGGCGCGCTTGCGCACGTTGTCGAGCTCGGCGACCGAGCGCATCCACTGATCCTTGTAATCAGGTTCAGCTTCAGCGGCGGGCTCCGTCTGCGCGCCGGCGTCGGCCTCGACGGCGGCCTCCTCGCTCGTGACAGCGTCGCCTTCGATTACCTCAGCCTCGACTTCGGCTGCGGCTGCGTCCAGCTCAACCTCCGACGGCGCCTCTTCGGGCACCGTCGGCTCCGGTCCGCTCTGCATTACTTCTCCTCTTCTACGACCTCGGCGTCGACGACCTCTTCTTCAGGCTCGCCACCGTCGGCCGATGCGCCGGCGTCGCCACTGGCGGCCGACTCCGCTGCTGCGGCTTCGTACATCGCCTCAGAGACCTTGTGGAAAGCGGCCTGCAGCTCGTCGGCCTTGGCGTTGATCGCCGCGGCGTCGACGCTCTCGAGCAGCTCGCGCAGCTCCTTGATCAGGCCTTCGATCTCGGTCTTCGATGCCTCGTCAACCTGCTCTTCCATCTCTTTGAGCTGACGCTCCGACTGGTAGGCGGCGTTCTCGCCGTTGTTGCGCGCCTCGGCCAGCTCGCGGGCGATGCGATCCTCTTCGGCGTGCGACTCGGCGTCGCCGACCATCTGCTTGATCTCATCTTCGGAGAGGCCGCTGCCGGACTGGATCTCAATCTTCTGCTCCTTGCCGGTGCCTAGATCCTTCGCCGAAACGTTGACGATGCCGTTGGCGTCGATGTCGAAGGCGACTTCGACCTGCGGAATTCCGCGCGGCGCCGGCGGGATGCCGGTTAGCTGGAACTTGCCGAGCGACTTGTTGCCCGAAGCCATCTCGCGCTCGCCTTGGAGCACGTGGATCTCAACCGAAGGCTGGTTGTCCTCGGCAGTCGAGAAGACCTCCGACTTCTTTGTCGGGATCGTCGTGTTGCGCTCGATCAGCTTCGTCATCACGCCACCCTTGGTTTCAATGCCAAGCGTCAGCGGGGTCACGTCGAGCAGCAGCACGTCCTTGACGTCGCCTGCCAGCACGCCGGCCTGAATGCCAGCGCCGATCGCGACGACCTCATCGGGGTTTACGCCGCGATGCGGATCCTTACCGGTCAGCTCTTTGACCTTCTCCTGAACGGCTGGCATCCGCGACATACCGCCGACGAGGACGACGTGGTCAACATCGCTTGCGCCCTTCTCCTTGGCGTCATCGAGTGCCTGGCGCACAGGAGCGACCACGCGCTCGATCAGATCGCCGGTCAGCTCCGAGAGCTTCGAGCGCGTGAGCCGCGTGTCGAGGTGCTTTGGCCCGTTGGCGTCGGCCGTGATGAAGGGCAGGTTGATCTGCGTCTCCTGCGCGGTCGAAAGCTCAATCTTGGCCTTCTCGGCAGCTTCGTAGAGCCGCTGAAGCGCCATTGGGTCGGCCTGCAGATCGATCGCC
>CAJBXY010000168.1 GCA_903959665.1 uncultured Solirubrobacterales bacterium
CTGCTTTTCGATTGACGCGCGAGCGCGATCGGCCGATTCCTCGCTGCGTGCGAGCAGCGTTACGTCACCGGTTTTCGTGGCAACTGCGGCCAGCCCACAGGCGATGGCGCCGCTGCCGATAACTGCGATCTGTTCAGGCATCGGCGGAACCCTACTGATCGGCCCGCCTGCGCGCCAACTGACCGGTCGGTCACTCAAGTCGGTACGCTTGCCGCTGTCCCGCAATAGTCGAACTTGAAAGGTTCTATTCCGTTATGCCGCTAGAGGGCCGTGAAGTAGTGATCGTTGAAGCCGTTCGCACCCCAATCGGTCGCGGCCACAAAGAGAAGGGCTACTACAAGGACACGCACCCCGCAGCGCTGCTGGCTCGCAGCTACGGCGAGCTGATCGACCGCACGGGAATGGATCCGCACGAGGTTGACACCGTGATCGCAGGCTGCGTTCAGCAGTTCGGTGAGCAGGCCTTCAACATCGGCCGCAACGCCTGGCTTCAGGAAGGTCTGCCGATCGAGACTTCAGCGACAACGATCGACACGCAGTGCGGCTCGGCTCAGCAGGCCGTCGGTTACGGCGCCGCGCTGATCGCAACCGGCGTCCATGACGTCGTCATCGGCTCCGGCGTTGAGCACATGGGTCACCTTCCGTTCGCGGCAGGAATGGAGACGCAGGACAAGTACGGCTACGCCTTCACGCCTGAGCTGATGGCTAAGCACAACATCGTCGGCCAGGGCCTCGGCGCCGAGATGATCGCCGACCAGTGGGAGATTCCCCGCTCCGAGCTTGACGAGCTGGCAGTCCGCTCGCACGCGCTCGCCAACAAGGCGACCGAGAACGGCAGCTTTGCCCGCGAAATGGTGAAGATCGAGATCGACGGAAACGTTCTGACGGTCGATCAGGGCATTCGCCCCGACACCAACATCGAGACGCTCAGCGAGCTGAAGCCGGTCTTCAAGCCCGACGGCAAGGTCACGGCCGCCAACGCTTCGCAGATCTCGGACGGCGCCGCCGCGGTGCTGATGATGACGCGCGAGAAGGCCGCAGAGCTGGGCCTAACGCCGCGCGCGATCATCGTTGATGAAACCAGCGTCGGTTGCGACCCGGTCAAGATGCTTGAGGGCCCGATCCCGGCAACGGCGAAGATCCTCGAGCGCAACAACATGTCGATCAACGACATTGACTTCTTTGAGGTCAACGAGGCCTTCGCTCCTGTCGTTGCCGCCTGGGCGCGCGAGCACAACCCGGACATGGACCGCGTCAATGCGCGCGGCGGAGCGATGGCGCTCGGCCACCCGCTCGGTTCAACCGGCGCCCGCTTGCTGACGACGCTGCTGCACGAGCTTGAGGACGAGGACAAGGAGTACGGCCTCGTCACGATGTGCTGCGGTGGCGGAATCGGCACCGGCACGCTGATCAAGCGCGTTTAGAGCTCAGGTTCAGCTTCGCCGCCGTTGGCGCGCAGCGCCTCGGCGATCGGTTCAGATATAGGGGTCGGCCTGTCGGCGACATAGTCGTAGCCAACGAGAGCGCCCCAGCCTTCGGCCAGCGTTCGGCCGTCGGTATCTGAGGTCATCAGGAACTCGGTGCGGAAGCTCGAGCGCTTCAGCGCGCGCGGGCGGATGAAGGTCCGCACCTCCTCGTCGAAGAGGCCGGGCGAGCGGTAGTTGATGTGCGCCTCGGCGAAGATCAGCCCGATCTTGTGCTCCGGCTCAACCGGGCTGTGCGAAGCGACCAGCGACTGGATGAAGGCGATCCGCGCGCTCTCAAAGAAGCCGAGGAAGGCAACGTTGTTGAGGTGGCGCATCGCGTCGAGGTCGCCGAAGCGAATTCGATCAACGTAAGAGAACGGCCAGCCATCGCGTTCGCTCTCTACTGCCATTGGAAGCCAGTCTCGCTCGTCGCGACCGGGAGTGGGCTTTGCTCTAGGCCGGCGGCGACGGTGGGCTCGTTGTAGCCAAGCGGCGCAACGTCGTTGGGGCCGTCCGGGTGAAGGCAGGAAGCGAGGTACTGAATCTGCCCGCGGCCTACGCCAAGCTCAAACTGCCCGCCGCCGTACATCGCGATGCCGCGCTCGTTGCAGCTGTCGTAGGCGGCGAAAAGCTCGCTCAACGGGCCAAAGCGCGACGGCTTGATGTTGACCATCGTCGGTTGGAATGGAAGCGCGTCGATGTCGGCGACCGAGTTGATGTTGGCGTCCCAGGTAATTCGATCCCGCGCGCTCTCAAGCACGGCGTCGATCTCAGGCGTCAGCTTTGGGTCCTCAATCCAGGTGTTGGGAATCGCGCTGAGTACGCGCTCGTAGAAGAGCGGGTCGTCTGGCGTGTCAACTTCCGTCCCCTCATAAAGCCCTTTGAAATCGAGGACGGCGGCACGGCCGCTGTCAGCAACGGCCTGCAACGTTGCTGCGTCCCACTCGGGCGTTGGGTCGAGCTTGAACTCCAAGTCTGGATACAGCGATAGCCGCTGTTCGAGCGGCGCCAGAATTGCCGGCGGCTCGCCAAGCCGCAGCGAACAGACGAAGCGCAGAGGCTGCGGCGTCAAACCGAGGCGCTGGTGGAGCGACTGGCCGGCCTGACGGAGCGCTAGGTCGAGCGCGGCAGACTCAAAGCCCCAGATTCGGTAGTTGCGCGAGATCTCGCGGAGAGGCGGCTGCGGGAAAAGATCGAACGCTTCGAGCGCCTCGCAGAAGCTGCCGAGCGTCCACTGACCGGCAAGCGCCAGGGGCGCGCCC
>CAJBXY010000169.1 GCA_903959665.1 uncultured Solirubrobacterales bacterium
TTCATCAGAATCGCGGCCGCTTCCGGGTGGCCGATCCAGATCGGCAGAAACTTGTTCCCGTCAACGGTCTTCAGCAAGACGATCGGCTGTTTGCCGACCATGTCGAACGAAACTCCGTAGATGACCATCTCCTGCACTTACAAACCCCCGGGATTCGTGGCTCGTGGGCGCAGCATAGCCCGCGCGGGGCCGACAACCGCTCTGCTCAGCCTGCGAGCGCCGCAACGGTCGCTTCATGAACGGCCTCTTCGGTCGTCCTCGCGCCGAGGCAGTCGCCAACCCGTTCCACGTTGATTCCAGCCTCGACGAGTGGCTCGTAGAGCGGGAAGTAGGGCTCGCGGCCGCCGACTACGACCAATGTGCCTACGTCGTCGAGCGTCATCTCACGCTCCGAGAAGACGTTGCGCACGAGCAGTTCACCGGCGCCAAGGCGAAGCGGCTGAACATGGCTTACGAGCTCCACGCCGAGCTGATCAAGACGGCCGAGATAGAGATTGCGCTGGTACTGGTGCATCCCCTCGCCAAAGGCGGCGGAGCTGCTGGCGAGGCGAACCTTGTGGCCGGCGACGGCGAGCATTTCGGCCGCAATGAAACCGGTCCAATCACCACCCCACTCCCAAACGACGACCGGCCCTTCGACTTGCGCGCCGTCGAGCAGCGCCCAGCCGTCGAGCAGCTTCGATGCTCCGGGCTCAAGCTCAAGCGGCGCGCGGTGCTCGGTCGCGCCGCTTGCCAGCACAACTAGATCGGGCTGCTCGGCAATTATCTGCTCGAGCGTCACGTCAACGCCAAGCCGAACATCGGCGCCCTGCGCCCAGCGCTCGAGATTCTCGATTGTCAGCCGCGCGATCGGTTCGTGCGAAGGCCCTGCAAGCGCGTGGCGCCACTGGCCGCCGAGCCCATCTGGAGAACGTTCGAAGAGGACGATGTCGGCGCCTGGCGCCGCGCGGACGGCGGCGCAACCTGCCGGCCCACCGCCGACGATCACGATCTTGCGCTTCGATTCGGTTGGCAGCGGCAGCGTCGCCTCGCGCCCTGTCCACGGGTTGATTGCGCAGTTGATCGGAGTGCCCGCGTGGTAGTGGCCGATGCAGGCCTGATTACAACCGGTGCAGACTTCGATCTGATCGAGCCGGCCGCTGGCGATCTTGTTCGCCAGCTGCGGGTCGGCCACCATCGCTCGCGTCATCCCAATCGCGTCAGCTTCGCCGCGGGCGATCATTAGCTCGGCGACTTCGGGATCGGTGATTCGCGTCGTCGCAATCACCGGCACGCCGACGGCGTCACGGACGCTGCCGGCAAGCGCGGCGATCGTCTCATGGCTGACCGGCGCCGGCGGCGCAATCCAAGTTGAGCCTTTGTAGCTGGACGAATCGCCGATTGAAGTCGAAACGTAGTCGAGCAGGCCCAGCTTGCCGAGCGCCTCAAAGACCTCAAGCGCTTCCGGCGCGCGCAGCCCAGCATCGGTGACGCTGTCGGCGGTCATTCGCACTCCGAGCGCGCGGTCGCTGCCGATCCCTTCGCGCATCGCTTCGAGAATCTCGACCAGCAAGCGCATCCGGCCTTGGAGATCACCGCCGTATTCGTCATCGCGCAGGTTCACGCGCGGCGAGAGGAACTGCCCGGGCAGGTAGTTGTAACCGGCGAGCGCTTCGATCCCGTCGAGCCCCGCTTCACGCGCATTGATCGCACTGATGCGATGACCGTCGACGATCTCGTCGATCTCGCCTTTTGTAAGGGCGCGCGCTTCGGTGTGGAATCGTGGGCTGGGAACGGCCGACGGCGCCAGCGCGGGAGGGCGATAGCCGCCGGTGATCTGTTCGCGGCCGCCGTGGCAGAGCTGAATGAAGAGCTTCGCCCCTTCGGCGTGAACGGCATCGGCGATCTTCGCCAGCATCGGCACCACTTCGGGGCGGTAGGCGGCGATCTGATGATCACTGAGCTGGCCGCTCGGGTCCGGAGAGCTGGCCTCAACCGAGAGCAGGCCGGCGCCGCCGGCGGCACGAGCCTGTTGGTAGGCGACGAGATCTTCGGTCGGCAGGCTGCCGTCGACGAGGCTCGTTTGGTGCGAGGTCGAGACGATCCGGTTGCGAATCTCGATCGGCCCAAGGTCGAGCGGTGAAAGTAGATGTTCGAAGCTCATCGGCTTGGCTGTGGTTCGAATTCGGGGGCCGGGAGTCCGAGCGCCGCAGCTGCCGCGCCGCGGCCGGTTCGTACCGCCCCTTCCATGTAGCCGCAGACCCATTGGTCGGAGCCACAAACGTAGAACGGCGGCTCGTGCGTTCCGTGCAGAGGCCCAACACCGAGCACGTCGCCAACTCGCCACTGCGTAACGTAGCCCTGCGTCCAAGGGTCGACGCCCCAGGGCCGGTAGAAGATCTCCTGCGGCTCGAGCATTCCGCTGCCGTAGATCCGCGCAAGCTCATTCGTGATGTCGGAGCAAACTTCCTCATCGTTGGCTGCCGCGAGCAGCACGCCGATCCGCTCGGGGCCGATCAGCACCGAGATGACTCCCTGCGGCGCCTGCGTCCAGCAGGAACCGACCAGTCCTTCGCCGTAGGCGAGGCCGTTGGCTCCGGCCTGCTCCCAAACCGGCGACGGGTAGCCGGCGACGACCTTCGCCGTGACGGCGCTGCGCTGACGCGCGAGCGACTGCAGGCGGGCCTCGGAGACGCCGGTGATCTCAATGTCGCGCAGCGGCCCGACAGGCATTGCGCTGATTACTGCCGCTGACTCCAGTTCCTCGCCGCTGACCAGCGTGACGGTACAGCCGCTCTTTGCGATCGCGACCTTTGCGACCGGCGCACCGAGACGCACGCGATCGCCCAGCTCTTCAGCCATCCGCAACGCGACGCTGGCCGATCCCTCCGCCACTCGCAGCCCTTCCCAGCAGCCCTCGTCATAGAACCCTGTTGCGCCGGCAGCCGCCTGCTTACGAAGCTCGGCCAGCAGCGACAGCCGCTCCGGCGATCCGTCGGCAAGTCCAAGGTGGAACAGCGCGCGCTCGCGCACGACCGCTTCGTCGCCGCCGCCGGCGCTGCGCAGCCAGTCGGCGAGGCTCGTGTTGTCGAGCATCGCGGCGTCGGGGTGCGACCACGGATCGGCCGGGTCGACGGTTGCGGCCAGCTCACAGAACTTTGCCTCGACGCGGTCGTGATTGGCGCGCTGCTCGGCCGTCATCCAGTCGCCGCGAA
>CAJBXY010000170.1 GCA_903959665.1 uncultured Solirubrobacterales bacterium
CGAGTGCGACGAGCTGCTCGCCGACGCCGACCGCCGCGCCGCCGCGCTCGCGCAAAGCCACGCCGGCAAGGTCGATCAGCTCGACGGCCCGGGCCTGGCGCTGGCGGTAGCCGAGCTGGCGATCATCAGCGACCTCGTCGGCCGCGCCGGTAACTACGCCCACCTTCGCTTTGCCGCCGACACCGAGGACCCAGCCAACGGCGCGCTGATGGCGCGCGTGCAGGAACTGGCGACGGGGATCGAAACAAAGCTCGTCTTCTTCGAGCTGGAGTGGGCAGAAGTTGATGACGAGCGCGCAGCCGAACTGCTGCAAGCCGATGGGCTTGAACAGGCGCGCCACTACCTGCAGACGATCCGCCGCTACCGCCCCCACCTTCTAAGCGAGGCCGAGGAGAAGCTCTCGGCCGAGAAGGCTGTCACCGGCCGCGACGCTTGGTCACGGCTCTTCAGCGAGCTGACCAGCGCGATCCGCGTTGATCTGCCCGGCGAGGATCAATCGGTACCGCTTGACCAAGCGCTGAGTCTGCTCCACTCGCCGGAGCGCGACGTCAGGCGGGACGCCGCGGCGGCGGTCACGCGGGCGCTTGAGCCGGGGCTGAGGACGCGCGCATATCTCTTCAACACGCTGCTGCAGGACAAGGCCACCGAAGACCGGCTGCGCAGCTACCCAACCTGGCTTTCGAGCCGCAACCTTTCGAACGAGGCCAGCGACGAGTCGGTAGAGGCGCTGGTTGAGGCAGTAGAAGGCGCCTACGAGCTGCCACGGCGCTGGTACCGGCTGAAGGCGAAGCTGCTGGGCTTAGAGCGGATCGCCGACTACGACCGCGCCGCAGCGATCGCGCAGGACGACGCCAAGGTTGACTGGAACGAAGGCAAGGAGATCGTGCTCGACGCCTACGGTGACTTCTCGCCCGAGCTTGGCGACCTGGCGGCGCGCTTCTTCGACGAGCGCTGGATCGACGCGCCGGCGCGGCCAGGCAAGCGCGGCGGCGCCTTCTGCGCGTACACGGTGCCAAGCGTCCACCCCTACGTGATGCTCAACTGGACGGCAACGCGGCGCGATGTGATGACGCTCGCGCACGAGCTCGGCCACGGAGTTCACGCGGCGCTGGCGATTCCGCGCGGCATCTACGAACAGCACACACCGCTAACGGTCTGCGAAACGGCCTCCGTCTTCGGTGAAACGCTCGTCTTCCGTCGCCTACTCGAAGCGGCAGAGACGCCGCAGTCGCGGCTCAGCCTGCTGGCCGAAAACATTGAGAACTCGATCGCCACCGTCTTCCGCCAGACGGCGATGAACCGCTTCGAAGGAGCCGTCCACACCCACCGGCGCGAGCAGGGAGAGCTCTCGGTCGAGGACTTCGCCGCGCACTGGCAGGCGACGCAGGAGGATCTGCTCGGCGACGCTGTAGAGATAACCGACGACTACCGCTGCTGGTGGAGCTACATCCCCCACTTCATCGGCAGCCCCGGCTACGTCTACGCCTACGCCTACGGCCAGTTGCTCGCGCTTTCGGTTTACGGCCAGTACCTCAAAGAGGGCGAAGCGTTCGTCCCCTCCTACCTTGAGATGCTCGCCGCCGGCGGCTCGCGCAGCCCGGAAGACCTGGCGAAGATCGCGGGCCTTGACCTCAGCGACCCAAGCTTCTGGAAGTCAGGGCTGGAGCTGGTAGCAGCAGAGCTCGAAGAGGCCGAGGCCGCCGCCGAAGAGATCCTTGGCGAAAGCTCGTGAGCCAGAGCGGCTGGGAAGGCCTGACGCTCACCGGCCGCAGCGCCCTGGTGACCGGAGCCGGCGCGCCGGACGGGATTGGCTTTGCGACGGCACGACTACTGGCCGCGCGCGGCGCCCGCGTTGCCCTGGCAGCAACGGGCAGCCGGATCGAAGAGCGGGCGGCTGAGATCGAAGCGAGCGGCGGCGAAGCGATCGGCCTAACCGCAGACCTTCGCGACGAGGAGCAGGCAAACCGGCTGGTCTCCGCGGCGGCCGAACGCTTCGGTCCAGCCGAGATAGTCGTCAACAACGCCGGCATGATCCAGTCAGGCGAAGCGCTCTCAGAGCCGCTCTTCGCCGAGATGAGCGCCGAGCGCTGGCAGGAAGAGATCGAACGAAGCCTCAACATCACTGCGCGGATCTGCCGACTCACCGTACCGACAATCGCAGCGAGCGGCTGGGGCCGAATCGTCAACGTCAGCTCCGTCAGCGGACCAATCGCTGCCTTCCCGCGCGCCTCAGCCTACGCGGCAGCGAAGGCTGGCGTTGATGGTCTAACGCGCGCGCTTGCGCTTGAACTCGGACCGTTCGGCGTGACCGTCAACAGTGTCGCTCCAGGCTGGATTGCGACCGGTTCGTTAACCGAGCGAGAGGTGGCAGCCGGTTCGCACACTCCCGTCGGCCGCTGCGGCACACCGCAGGAAGTCGCTGAGCTGATCGCCTTTCTCTGCGGCCCAGGGGCTTCCTACGTCAGCGGCCAGTCGCTCGTAGTGGACGGCGGCAACGTGATCCAGGAGATGAAGGGCGGCTGAGCGCCTAGCGGTTTGCTTCGCGCAGGGCGCGGTCCATGTCGCGCTTGGTTTCGCGCTCTTTGATCGCTTGGCGTTTGTCGAAGCGGTCGCGGCCCTTGGCCAATCCCAACTCAACCTTGGCGTGCTGACCTTTGAAGTAGATCCGCAGTGGCACCAGCGTTAGGCCCTTCTGTGAAAGAGCGCCAGCGAGGCGTTCGATCTCGACGCGTTTGGCGAGCAGCTTGCGAACCCGTTCAGGCTCGTGATTGTTTGCCGCCGCCGGGGCATACGGAGAGATGTGGCAGTTGTGCAGCCACAGTTCGCCTTCCCAAACCTGGGCGTAGGAATCCTTGATCTGAACCGCACCCTCACGCAGCGCCTTCACCTCGGTTCCCTGAAGCTCAATTCCACACTCGATCTTCTCGACGATCTCGTAGCGGTGGCGCGCCTGACGGTTGGTTGCGACGTCGCCGGGGGCGACCTTCTTTTTGCCTGCTTTAGCCATCGCCAGCGAGCCTAGCGAGCAGCGGGATCTTCGGCGAGCACGAGATCAACGCGGCCGCGAGCCTTGTCGATCCGATCGACCTTCACCTGCAGCCGGTCGCCGAAGCGGATCGTTGAACCGCTCTTGTTGCCGGTCATGATCGTTCCCTGCTCGTTGAGGTCCCACCAGTCGCCCTTGATCCGCCGCACCGGGAGGAAACCTTCGTGCGCGCCACCGTCGAAGCTAATGAAGATTCCGGCGCCGATCAGCCCGGTCACCTCACCTTCGAACGGTTTATCCGGGCCGCGCTCAAACAGGCGCCGCTCAAGCAGGAAACTGCCGGCGACGGAGTCGGCGATTCGCTCGGTGCGGATCGCGTCGCGCTCGCGCTCGCTGGTCCATACCGCCATCTCTTCGAGCTCATCGGCGCGCGGCGCCTGCTCATCGCAGCCCACAGCGCTTAGCAGCGCGCGGTGGCAGAGCAGGTCGGGGTAACGGCGGATCGGCGACGTGAAGTGGCAGTAGTTCAAGAGGCCAAGCCCGGCGTGGCCAAGGTTGTCAGGCGAGTAGCGCGCCTGGCGCAGCGAGCGCAGCACCAGATAGGTCAGCCCCATCCGCGCCACACCTGTCCGCTTTACGTGCTCGTCAACGGCCAGCGAGGCGGCCGCGACGACCTCAGCCGCGTCGCTTGAGGAGAGATGTTCCGGCGTAGCGGGAGTAGCCACGCCGAGCGAGGCGAGCTGGTCGAGCAGCCGCTCAACCGACTCTGATTCAGGGCGCTCGTGAATTCGGTAGAGCGTCGGCAGGCCCTTCTCCATGCAGAGCGTCGCTACAGCCTCATTGGCGGCAATCATCAGGTGCTCGATCAGGCGGTGTGATTCGGTTTGAATGCTGGCGACGGAATCGGCGACGTGGCCCTGCTTGTCGAACGAAAACTCGGGCTCGACCGACTCGATCGCCAGCGCCGCGCCTCCAGCGCGGCGGGCTTCGTCACGTTGGGCCGAAACTTCGCGCGCGGCAGCGAGCGGCTCGGCCCA
>CAJBXY010000171.1 GCA_903959665.1 uncultured Solirubrobacterales bacterium
GCGCGTCACGGCGCCGCTGTCGGGGATTTCCCAATACCGGCTTGCCGCGGTAGTGAACAGGCTGCGTTCCGGGGCGGCGGCCGACGAAAAGCCCGCCGGTGTCGCTGGGGTCGCTGCGCATAGCTATAAGGGTACGACGCGCAGAACGCGAGCGCTGCGCTTGCGCCGCTCAGCCCTCGTAGAGCGCGTCGAAACGGTCGCCGTACTTCTCTTCGACGACGTTGCGCTTAACCTTCATTGTTGGCGTCAGCTCGCCGGTCTCTTGCGTCAAATCGTGCTCGAGAATGAAGAACTTCTTGACCTGCTCGACCGGCGCGTAATGGCCGTTAGCGCGGTCCAGCTCGCCCTGAATGATCTCGATCACGCCAGGGTTCGTTGCTAGCTCCTCTACGGTGGCGTTCTCAATCCCCTGCTCAGCGGCCCAAGGGATGATCTGCTCCTCGTCGAGCGTGATCAGCATCACCGGGTAAGGGCGACGGTCGCCGTGCATCACGGCCTGGCTGACATAACGGGTCTGCTTCATGTCGTTCTCAAGGTTTGCTGGAGTGAGGTTCTTTCCGCCGGCGGTGATGATGATGTCCTTCTTGCGGCCGGTGATAAAGAGGAAGCCGTCCTCGTCAACCTTGCCTACGTCGCCGGTGTGAAGCCAACCGTCGACTACGGCACCAAAGCTGGCGTCGTCGTTCTTCCAGTAGCCACCGAAGATGTTGGCTCCCTTGAGCAGAATCTCCCCGTCCTCTTCAGCGATCTTGATCTCAACTCCGGGAAGCGCGCGGCCAACCGAGCCAAAGCGGTGGTTCTCTGGCGTCGAGGTAGTCGCGACGGTCGCCGTTTCGGTCATCCCGTAGCCCTCCATCACCGGCACGCCTGCGGCGTAGAAGAACTCAAGGATCTGCTGGGCGATCGGCGCAGCGCCGGTGACCGCTTCGCGCACCTGGCCGCCAAAGGCAGCGCGTACGTTCACGAACAGCTTCTCATCGAACTGGTCGAAAGCCGCCTGGAGCTCTTCCGGCACCGGCTGGCCGGCGATCTCAAGGTCGCGCACCTGCACGCCAACCTCGGTCGCCTTGGCAAGCATCTCAGGGTCAACGTTGCCGGCGACCATCGTGTAGAGCTTCTCGAAAATTCGCGGCACCGATGGCAGGAAGGTCGGCTTCACCTCGCCGATGTCGGCGATGATCTTCGTCGTGTCGCCGGTCCAATAGGCGATCGCCGTTCCTGTGTCGGCGGCGCCGAGCGCGACGAGAATCGCGAAAGCGTGGGCGAGGGGCAGGAAGAGATAGACAACGTCGTCGCCGTTGCCGAAGAGTCCGCGTTCGGCTGTCATGTCAAGAACGGCGCGGTAGTTCGCCTGCGAGAGGACGCAGCCCTTCGGTGGGCCGGTTGTTCCCGATGTGTAGATGAATGTGTACGGATCTTCCGGCGTGACCGCTTCGTAGCGGTCAACGAGCTCCTGCTCATCGCGGCCGCGGCCGCGCTCGCGAACCTCGTCAAGCGAGATTGCGTCGGGCGTTCCGTCGCCGTGTTCGATCGCGATGATCGTCTTCAGCGTCGGCAGTTGATCGCGAACCTCAGCGACCTTCGCGTACTGCTCGGCATCTTCAACGACGATCACGGTTGATTCGGAGTTGCCTGCCACCCATTCGCACTCTTTCGGCGAGTTGGTCGGGTAGATCGGCACGACCACGCCGCCGGCGGCGCTGATCGCGAACGAGCTGTAAACCCACTCAGGGCGCGTACCGCAGAGGATTGAAACGCGCTCGCCGGGTTCCAAGCCAAGGTCGATCAGCCCGCGGCCAACCTCGGAGACAATTTCGCCAACTTCGCCGAAACTGACGTCAAGCCACTCGTCGCCGACCTTGTGGCGCACGGCCGGGCGGTCGGCGTATTTCGCCGCTGCCAAGGGCAGCATGTCGGCAATCGTTGTCGAACCCGTGGTCGGCGTTGCGCTGGCTTCCATTGCTCTCTCCTCGTTGGTCGAAACAGCGATCCTGATAATACGCAAATTGCGGGTTCTGCGTCAGCGTCTATGCGTCAAGCCAATGTTTGGGCTTCGCTTTAGCCGCGCTCACGCTTGCGGTGGCCGAGGAAGCCGGCTCGCCAGAAGATCAGGTAAAGCACGACGATGAAAACGATCGAGACGCCAAGGCCGAAGATCAGGAAGTCGGCAAGCCCGTCGATCCGGTCGGTCATCCAGCCGAAGTTCTGACCGAAGAAGCCAACGAGGAAGGTCAGCGGCAAGAAGAACGTCGCCACCACCGTCAGCACCTTCATCGTCTCATTTAGCTTCTTCGATGCCGCTGAGACGTACAGATCAAGCGCGTTGGTGATCAGTTCGCGCACTATCTCGATCTGTTGCGAGGTCAGCGCGAGGCGGTCGTAGAGATCGCGGATCACGTTGTGCGCTGAGGCCTCGTGATTGCCAGGGATTCGGTCGAGCAGCTCGCGGTGGCCGGCCATTACGTCGCGCTGACGGTCGATTGTCTGGCGAACCTTGACGAGCGAGTGCTTAAGCTCAAGCAGCCGCTGGCGGGTCTCGGGTTGAGGGTCTCGCATCACATCGTCTTCGATTGCGTCGAGCTCGTTCTCAAAGTGAGCGAGCGGTGGCGCGAAGCTCGCTGCGAGTGAGTCAAGGAAGCGCAGCAGAGCGGCCTGCGCGGTGTCAACGTCGTCGGCGCCGACGCGCTGCTCGGCGCGTTCGATCGCGACGCTGTCATGGCGGTAGACGCAGAGCACGACCCGCTCCGTGACGTGAAAGTGAACCTCAACTAGTCGCGGCAAGTCGCCTTCATCACGCGGCTCTATCGTCGCGCCGTAGAAGACCAGCAGAGCCGAGCCAGGGTAGTCGTCAAGCTTGGGCATCTGGCCGAACTCGATCGAGTCATCGATTGCGAGCCGGTCGAGGCCGAGCTGCTCGCCGAGCGCGGTCAGCGTTTCGGGCGTCGGTCGGTTGAGCGAAATCCAGACTGGAGCGGCGTTCTCGTTGAACGCCGGTGGCTGAAACTGATTGTCGGCCTGAACGATTTTCATAGCGGCCTAAACGTATTGCGCTGAAGTGGCAGCGATGTCAACGAAATGTTCCGCAGAGCGCGCTGGCGTGAAGGCTCTAGCCGTCAGATCGGGTTTGGAACGTCGATGAACTGGTGGCTAACGCCAAAACGCTCTGCGATTAGCTCGCCGAGTCGCTGCACAGCGAGCGTTTCGGTCGCGTAGTGGCCGGCGGCAATGAAATGGATGCCGCCCTCGCGTGATTCGTTCATCACGCGTTCGGCCGGCTCACCTGTGATGAAAGCGTCGAATCCAGCTTTGATTGCGTCGTCGAGGTAACTGGAGCCAGCGCCGGAGACGATCGCGACGCTCTTGATTCGCTCTGGGCCGCCGTCGAATGCGAGCGGCTCGCGATCGACGCAGGCGGCCGAGGTTTGCGCCACGAGCTGATCGATCGTGATTCCATCGCCAGCGAAAAAGCCGCCGACGCCAATCGTCTTTGAGCCAAGCTGGCCAAACGGCTGCTGGCGTTCACATCCAATCGCGGCTGCGATCAGCGCGTTGTTGCCGATCTCTGCATGACCGTCGAGCGGCAGGTGGTAGGCCAGAAGTGAGCAGTCGCTGGTGAAGAGGGCTTCGAGGCGGCGCCTTGCGGCGCGGTCGATCACGGTCGGTGTGCGGCCC
>CAJBXY010000172.1 GCA_903959665.1 uncultured Solirubrobacterales bacterium
CCGGGTCGGCCGGCTGATCGGGGGCGACGCCGCCGGTGCCGGCGAACGCGCTGGCGGAGGTGAGCAGCAGGGCAGCGGCAGCCAGGGTTGATGAGAGAAGAAGTCGGTTCATGGTCGTTAGAACGCCTGAAGGCACCCTTTCGACGCGGCGAGCGAAAAAATGAACGCTCGCTTGCAGAGCGGCGCGACGCGGCTTACCGGCCGGCGGCGAGCATCATCTCGAGCAGCTCAAGCGCCCCGGCCTTGTGCAGCGGTTCGTTGAGATTGCCGCACTTGGGCGACTGCACGCAGGAAGGGCAACCCTCGCTGCACGGGCACTCGGCGATCAGCCGCTGCGCGTCACCTACGAGCTGCTCGAAGTTGAGGAAGCCTTGGCGCGTGATGCCAACGCCGCCGGGGTGGCCGTCGTAGATGAAGATCGTCGGGCCGCCGGTCTGCACGTGGGCGTTGGTCGAGAGACCGCCGATATCCCAGCGGTCGCACATCGCCAGCAGCGGCAGCACGGCGATCTGCGCGTGCTCGGTTGCGTGAAGCGCGCCGAGCAGCACGTCGAGCGGAAGCTGCTCGCTGAGCGAACCGGTTTCAAACCAAAGCGCCTGGGTTGCGAACTGCGTCTTCGGCAAAGCCAGCCCATTCAGGTCGATCACCTCGTTGCTCGGGAGCCGCTTGCGCTGGTAGGCGAGCACCTGTTCGCTGACGATTACTCGGCCGAAGCTGAGCTGCACGCCGAGCGTTTCGCGACGGTCGAGCAGGGCTTCGATAACGGTCTCAGTCTCCTTCTTGGGCTGTGTGAACCAGTCACCGGTGAACGGCTCGACGAGCGCTTCGCGCCGCTCCAAATCAAGCGCGCTGACGGAGTAGGAGCGGCCCATGTGGAGGTACACGGCGCCGTCGTGAATCGTCGAGCAGGCGCGCGCCGCTTCAACGGTGCCGATCAGCTCGCCCTGCTTTACGTCGATCACGCTGATTGAATCGGGCGAGGCTGAGCGGAGCGAAACGCGCGCCGCCGGGAAATCCTCCGGCGCTCGCAGCGTGAAGCTGCCGCGGCGCTCGATCATCACGCCGCCGGCAACCAGCGCCTCGCAGTGGGCGCGCAGGCGCGGGCCGAGGATCTCCGCATCATCATCGGGATTGATCGGCCCTTCGTGGGCGGCGCAGGTGAGGTGGCTCAAGTGGATCTGCTCGTTCTCGTACTCAAGGATCGCCGCCTCAACCGGCCGGTCAAGGAACTCGTCCGGGTGGCGGCAGAAGAACTGGTCGAGCGCGTCGTCGCCGGCAACGTAAACGGCGAGCCCGCGGCCGCGGCGCCCGGCGCGGCCCCACATCTGGCGCAGCGACGCGACCGTGCCGGGGAACGTTATGCAGAGGGCAGCGTCGAGCTGGCCGATGTCGATCCCCAGCTCCAATGCGTCGGTCGTGACGACCGCCAGCAGCTCGCCGCTGACCAGCTTCTGCTCCAGCTCGCGGCGCTGCTGCGGCGTGTAGCCAGCGCGGTAGGCGGCTACACGGTCGGCCATCGCTCCGTCGCCACGCCGTCGCAGTTCGTCGGCCGCCATCTTCGCGACCAGCTCAGCGCCCTTGCGCGACTTGATGAAGCAGATCGTCCGCGCGTCGGCGCGAACGAGCCCCGCGACCATCGACGCCGCTTCGCTTAAGGGGCTGCGGCGCGTCTGCAGAACCTCATCCTCGATCGGCGGATTCCACATCGCTATCTGCCGCTGAGCGCCGGGCGCGCCGTCGTCGTCGACCAACGCAACCGGTGCGAGGCCGGTCAGCCGCTCAGCCAGCTCAACAGGATTGGCGATCGTCGCGCTGGCAAGCAGGAAGCGTGGCTCGGTGCCGTAGGCGCGAGCGATCCGGCGCAGGCGCCGCAGCACGTTGGCTACGTGCGAGCCGAAGACGCCGCGGTAGACGTGCGCTTCGTCGATCACGACGACGGCGAGGTTGGCGAAGAAGTTCCCCCACGCCTGATGGTTGGGGAGGATTCCCACGTGCAGCATGTCGGGGTTGGTGAGGATTAGGTTCGAGCGCTTGCGGATCGCCGAGCGCTGCTCGCGCGCAGTGTCGCCGTCATAGATCGCGGGGCGAACCTCGTCGGTCAGGCCGAAGCGGGCGATCGAGCGAGCCTGGTCCTGCGCCAAAGCCTTCGTCGGGTAGAGGTAAAGCGCGCGCGCGTGCGCGTCGCCGCAGAGAACCTCAAGCGTTGGCAGCTGGAAGCAGAGCGACTTACCCGATGCCGTTCCGGTTGTGACGATTGTCGTTCCCTGCCAAGCCGCTTCGAGCGCCTCGAGCTGGTGGCTATATAGCTGCTCAATCCCGGCGGTTTCGAGCCCTGCGAGCAGCTTTGGCTGCAGATCGCTGGGGATCGGGACCGTCTTTGCCGGCCGTGAACCTTCGAATGCCTCGCGCACCAAGCGGCCGTCGGCGCGGCCAGCATCCAGCATGGCGCTCCAAGGCTCGGTAGTGCGAACTGTGCTCACGAAGGTGATGGTATGCGCGATGGCTACCCTCGATCAGGTGCGCTGCGCATACGTTGACATGGATGGCACCTTGCTCGGCCCCGGCGGCGGTCTTTTCGCCGGCCCTGACGGTGAGGTAGCTCCGCTTGGCGCGAAGGCGATTGAGGCCTGCCTGCGCTCCGAGATTGAGGTCGTTGTGATGTCCGGCCGTCGCCGCTCAACGGCGATTGAGGACGCCCGCCTGTTCGGCCAAGGCTGCTGCATCTTCGAAACCGGCGCCGGCGTTGTGATGGAAGGTGAGACCTACTGGCTGACCGGCACCTGGCAGCCTGACGAGCGCACAATTCACCAGCAGATCGAGGACAGCGGCGCCCCGGCGCTGCTGCTCGAGGAGTACTCCGGCTGCCTTGAGGTTCATGATCCGTGGCACAGGGATCGCGAGGTTTCGCACCTGCTGCGCGGCCTGATCGACACCAACGCGGCCGATCATTTCCTCGCCGACAACGGCCACGAGGAACTCGAGCTAACCGATAACGGCGCCGTTCATCGCCGTTCGCCGGCGCTTGCCGGGCTCTCCGAGGTTCACGCCTACCACCTGCGTCCGCGCGGCGTTTCGAAGGCCCACGCCGTCGCCGCCCACCAGCGGATGCGCGGCTACAAGCCGGAGGAGTGCGTTGCGATCGGCGATTCGCGCGAGGATCTGCGCGTCGCTACGAAGGTTGGCAGCTTCTGGTTTGTCGCCAACGCCTTGGAGCGTGACCCGCAGCTTTTGGAAGCGATGGCTGGGCACGCCAACGCGCGCGTGGCAGAAGAGGCTCACGGCGCAGGCGTTTATGAAGCGATCTTGACGACGCTGCGCGGCGGCTGAAGAGAGAGCCGCGCACGGACTGCGCAGGCAGCGAGAGTCGTTCAGCGTTTGCCGCTGAAACGGGCTCGCATGCGCGCCCAAAAGCCGGGCCGCGGCCGCCTGCGCCAGAGCGCCGGTGGCGGCACCGAGGTGCGGACAAGCGCAGTCCAGTTGTCAACGCTGAGCTGGCCGGAGATCAGCGCGCTAAGCCCGCTCGTTACCGGCGCATCGATTCCAGCGTCGGCGAGCGCCTTGGCGAGCATCGGCACCGACTCCAAAGCCTCGACGGCCTGGCCGATCTGCTGCGGGATGTCGGTCGCCGGCACGCCCGCTCCGAGCAGCTCACCGGCGCGGCGGTTGCGGCTACCGGGGGCCAGCGCCGTCGCCACAAGGTCGCCGGTGCCGGCAAGGCCGATCATCGATTCCGGCCGGCCGCCTTGGCTCTCTGCCAGGCGCCAAATCTCTTGGAAGATGTGCCCGGCGGCGGCGCCGGCGGCGTTCAGCCCTTGCGCTTCGGTTGCGCCGGAAGCCAGCGCCGCCGCGTTCTTTGCCGCGCCTGCGTACTCGACGCCGAGCGGGTCGTTCGAGATTTCGCAGATCACGCCGCCGCGCGTGAAGAGATGCGCGAGCATTCCCGCGAGCTGCTCGTCGGTTGAGGCGGCTACGAGCGCGCCACCGTCATGGACCAGCTCATCGGCGTGGGCCGGGCCGCCGATCACGGCTACGCGCTCAGGCCCGTAGAGCGAGCCGCTGATCGATGTTGTCACGGCGCCGGTCGGCGCGACCAGCCCCTTCGCCAGAGAGACGATCGGCGTGTGCTGGCCGAGGCCACGTTGCCCCAGCTCGGTGATCACAGCGGCGATCGCGATCGAAGGAACGGCGAGCAACACAAGTTCGGCGCGCTCCAGTGAATCGGCCGAGCTTTCGATCCGCAGCTCGCGCGGCAGCGGAACACCGGGAAGGTAGGCGCGGTTCTCTCCATCGCGCTGCAGCTCTGCCGCTTGGGCTGCGGTGCGGGCCTGCAGCGTCGTGCGCACACCGGCTCGGACCAGCAGAATCGCAACCGCGGTGCCGAACGAGCCGGCGCCAACGACCGTCGCTCGGCGCGGCGTCGAGCCGCGAAAGGTTGATCGTGAAAGGTTGGCCATCGGCTCTTAGTTACCCCAGTCGGCGCTTAGAGGTACGCGGCAATCTCGCGGCCGGCCTGTTCGATCTCTTCAAGTGTTGTCGCTTCGATGACGGCCTGAAGGTCGAGGATTCGCTGATCGATCGGCTCAAGCCCGTTGCTTCCCACAACGGCGTAGCAGGGCACGCCCATCTGCCGCGCGCGAACCGAGATCTCGGCCGCAATCTTTCCTTCCAACGTTGTTCGGTCAAGTCGCCCTTCGCCGACGATCACCGCGCGCGCCGCCTGAATCCGCTCGTCGGCGTCCAGGGCGCTGAGCACGAAGCGGGCGCCGGGCTCAAGCGCGGCGTCGTACTGGGCCCAGAGCGCGCCTGACAGCCCGCCGGCGCAGCCAGTCATCGCGACGCCACGCGGGTCGCGCGGGAATGAGGCCGCCAGTTCGGTCAGGCGAGCGGTCAGCCGCTCAACTGCCGCTGGATCGGCGCCCTTCTGTGGCCCGAAAACCTTGGCCGCCAGTTCGAACGGCGTGTTGACGTCGCAGCAGACGATCAGCTCCGTCTCACCAACCCCTCCGGCCTGCTCGATCGCCTCGATCGCGCCGGCGCCGCCATCGCTGCTGGCGCTGCCGCCGACAGCGACGACGACACGGCCCGCGCCGCTCCGCGCCGCTGCCGCAATCAGCTGGCCAGCGCCAAATGAGCTGGCCGCCTCGGCGTCACGCTCGCTCTGCTTGATCTGCGGCAGGCCTATTGCCTGCGCCGTTTCAACGATTGCGGTTGAGCCATCCTCAACGAGGCCGAAGCCGGCTTTGATTGGCCGCAGCAGCGCGTCGCTTGCCTCAGCCCCGACGGTCTCGCCGCCGAGCGCCAGCAGCAGTACTTCGAGCGTCCCTTCGCCGCCGTCGGCGACCGGCATCAGGTCGGGCGCGGCAACGACGACCGATTCAAGACCGCGGCCGATCGCTGCCGCGACCTCGCTGGAGCGGAACGTTCCCTTGAATGAATCGGGAGCTACGAGCACCGCTCGCGCGTCGGCTGGCATCGCTGAAGCCTAGCGGCAGGGTGCGCTGCCACTATCGGCAATCTTGCCGCCCGGCTGCACGAACTTCCAGCTGTAGCCGCGCTGGTAAAGGTCAAGCTGGAGGACGCCGTAATCGAGGCTGTGGGCGAGAGTTCCCGGCCCCGGTTCAAACGATGCGTAGCGCTTCACGCCACCGGTACCGACTACGAAGCTGGCCATCCCAGCGTCCGACTCTTTGCCGTCGCTGGTCATCGCTGTGAGGCGCTCATACTCGTGGTCGTGGCCTGCGAAGACAACCTCCGCCGCGGCGTCGTTGAGCTGCGACCAGAGGTGCGCCAGCTTCGGATGGTTGTTGTGCGGCCCGGAGCTGAAACGCGGGTAGTGCCAGAAGGCCAGCGTGCAGCGTTTGGCGTTTTCTTTGAGGTCATTCGCCAGCCACTTTGATTGAGCCGAGCCCGCCCCACAGCCGCCAACCTGGTCGCAGACGGAGTTGAGCCCGATCACGCGCCAACCGCCGATCGTTGTCGCGTGCCAGCCGCGGCCACGCTCGCCGGCTGCGGCGCCAAAGTAGTCGAAGTAGCCTGCCGCGCCCGGCGTCTTGTATTCGTGGTTGCCGGGAACGGCGAGCGTGATCGGCTTCAGCTTGCCCCACGACTTGGCATATGACTTCTTGAAGAGGCGAAGGGCGCTGTCGGGGTATTGCGTGTCGCCGATCACGAGCACGCGGTCGGGTTTCATCTTCTTCGCCACCTCGTAGGTCGCGGCCTGGTGGCAACGGTCGCCGATCGGCCTTGGCGAAGCGCAGGCGATGTCACCAACCAGCGCCAGCCGCGCCGTCTTGCTGCCAAGCGACTGCGCGACCGTCGCCGAGCTCGCGGTGCCTGAATCAGAGCCGCCGCAGCCGACGGCCAACAGCAGCGTCACCGCGATCGCCACCGGCGCCGGCGTCAAGCGGATTATCGGCAATACCCGGTGCCGTTGTCGGTCGAGCCACCACTAGCGGGGTAGTAGCGCCACTTGTAGCCCTTGGAGTAGAGATCAAGCTTGAGCACGCCAAAGCTGAGGCTGTAGCCGGTGCTGTTGGGGCGCGAGTGGGCAATCGGGTAGAGCGATTTGCCGCCGCCGCCAACGACCCAGCTTGGCATTGTGTCGCTGCCGCCGCCGGTCCCGTCGCTGTTCATCGGCAGGAAGCGTTCGTAGTCGTGGTCGTGGCCGGCGAGCACGAACTCGGCGTCGTAATCCTGAAGCGTTTCCCAAAGGTCGGCCATTTCGGGATTGTCGCCGTGCTCTCCGGACGAGAAGCGGGGGTGATGCCAGAGCGCGAGCGTGCACTTCTTCGAACGGTTGTTGTAGAGGTTGCTTCGCAGCCACTTCTCCTGAGCGGAGCCGGTCTGGCAGCCGCCGACGTAGGAGCAGTTGGAGTTGAGCCCGAGCACGCGCCAGCCGCCGTAGGTTGAAGAATGCCAGCCTTGCGTGCGGCTTCCGGCGGCCGAGCCGAAGTAGTCGTAGTAGCCGGTAGCTCCGGCGGTGTAGTACTCATGGTTGCCGGGAACGGGGAAGGTCTTGCTCTTCAGCTTGCCCCAAGTGAGCGCGTAGGAGGCTTGGTAGTCGGCGAGCGTGCCGCTGTCGTACTGATTGTCGCCGAGTACCAGCACGTGATCCGGCTTAAGGCGTGCGGCGAGCGAGTAGGTAGCCGCCTGCTGGCAGGTGGTGGCTGTGACCGCTCCCCCCGGTGGGCAGGCGATGTCACCTACGGCGACGAGCCGCGTCTTGTAGCTACCCAGCGAGGATGCCGCGGCGCTCGACGCGCTGCTCGCGGCAACTAGGAAGATCGCGAGCGTTGCCGCTAGACGAGCCGTTCTCATGATCTTTAGAACACTACTCCGGCGCCGAAGGTGCGGTGCCGCCTGGCGTCAATCGCGGCGCGGCGCGGCTGTGCCGCCGCGCAGGCGTCGCAGCAGCGCGTCGCCTGCGCGTGGGCTGACGTTGTGGAAGAGCTGCAGCAGGCGGACGATCGGCGGGAAGTAGACGGCGCGGCGGTCCTCTTCGACCGCTTCGATGATCTTCGCCGCTAGGTGGGCAGGGTCCGCCGCATCACTACCTCGGTACCAATCCGGCATTCGGTGGCGCTCGTGGGCGTGGAGCGTGGTCTCAATCTCACCGGGGTAGACCGTCGTCAGCGAAACACCGGTGCCGCTCAGCTCGTGGCGCAGCGCCTCGGCGAAGAGCCGCTGCGCTGCCTTCGTGCCGCCGTAGACCGCTGCCCACGGGAACGAGCGCAGCGCCGCACCGGAGCTGATCACAACAACCTGCCCGCGCGCGCGGTCAAGCATGTAGGGGAGGCCGTAGTGGACGGTGCGCAGCGTGCCGTGCCAGTTGATCTCGCTCATCTCGAGCGCGTTCTCAAGCGGTTCGTCGCGGAACGGGCCGTAGTGGGTGATGCCGGCGTTGGCGACCAGCAGTTCGATTCCTCCCGCATCCGCCGCGAAGCGATCGATTGCCGCTTCGACCGATTCGCTGGAGCGAACGTCGCATTCGTATTCGAAGTGCTTGCCGGGCAGCGCGGTTGAAACAGCTTCGAGCTGATCGAGTGAGCGCGCGGCGAGGCCAACGGTTGCGCCGCGCTGAGCTAGCGCCATCGCCAACGATGCGCCGATCCCGCGTGAGGCGCCGGTGATGAACGCTCTTGTGCCGGGTCCGATTTCCATTGCGCGAGCCTATCTGCTGCGCGGTAGGATCAAAAAGATGTCGAAAGCTGAGGCCAGCGAAGCGGAAGAGGAGTACCTGCAGTCGATCTTTTGGCTGCGCGAGGCGGGGCTGCCGATGACAGGCGCCAACGTCGCCCGCGCAATGCAGCTTTCGCCACCGACGGTGCACGAGATGATTGGCCGGCTTGAGGCCGATGGTTACATCGAGCGCGCCGACGACAAGACGATCTCGTTCACTGAGAGCGGCGACAAGACAGCGCACGAAATTGTCCGTCGCCATCGCCTGATTGAGCGTTTCCTAACCGACGTGCTCGGGATTCCTTGGGATGAGGTTCACGAGGAGGCCGAGCGGCTCGAGCACGCGATGAGCCCGGTGCTTGAGGAGCGGATGATGGCCGCTATCGGCGACGCCACAACCTGCCCGCACGGCCACCCGATTGAGGGCGGAACGCGCAACCAGGGCGTTCCGCTGGCCGATGTTGCGATTGGCGCCAAGGTCGAGATCATGCGCTTTGAGAACGAGGCCGAGGATCTGCTCCAGTACCTCAAGGCCGCTGGTTTCGCGCCCGGGCTAAAAGGAACGCTCGAAAGCTCTGATGACGAGCAGGTCGTGATGCTCAGCGAAGCCGGTGAGCAGTGCATCGTCACGCGCAGCGTCGCTGAGACGGTCGCCGTGATCGCCGACCCGTCGCCGCCGCCACGGACCGCTCTGCCAGAGCATCTCGTGATGTCGAGCGAGCGCTACGGCCGCTGATCAGAGCGAGCGGTAAGCATCGGCGAGCCGCTCGATGCCTTCGCTGATCTGCGCTGGAGTGACGCCGGAGTAGGCCAGGCGCAGCTGGTTGGTGGCGCCTTCGATCACGAAGTCTGCGCCCTTTACGAAGACGACGTCGCGCTCCGCGGCGGCCTGCTCAAGCGCCGCCACGTCTGTTCCTTCGGGGAGCTCAACCCACATGAAGTAGCCGCCTTCAGGGGCGTTGTACTTCGCCTCGGGCAGGTGCGCGTCGAGCGCTGCGGTGAGCGCTGCGACGCGCTCGGCCAGCGCCGCGCTGACGGTCTTCACCGACTGCTCAATCCGTCCGGAAACGCAGAATTGGTAGACGATGCCTTGCGCCACCATGTCGGGCGAGATGTAGGTGTTGGTCGCCGCCGTCGTGATCTC
>CAJBXY010000173.1 GCA_903959665.1 uncultured Solirubrobacterales bacterium
CGTGCCGCCGATGCCGCCGGTGTCCTCGTAGTCGGCGTCATCCTGAGCGAACATCTGCTCGAGCACGCTGTCGCTGACGCCGAGCGCGCCGCAGGGAACGCCGCCGCCGATCGACTTTCCGATCGTGACGAGGTCAGGGTCGAGATCCCAGGCCGTGGTGCAGCCGCCGGGCCCGGCGGAGAAGGTGTGCGTCTCGTCGATCAGCAAGAGCGTGCCGTACTTGCGCGTCAGCTCGCGCAGCGCCGCCATGTAGCCGTCGTCAGGGAGGATGATCCCCATGTTCGTCATCGCCGGCTCGGCCAGCACGATCGCTATCTGCTCAGTCGCGAGCGCCTCTTCCAGCGCCGCCAGATCATTGAACTCGACTGCGACCGTCGTCACGCCGGGATCGACGGGGGCGCCGACGTTGCCTTCGCGTGCACCGGTGACGGAGCCGCTGCTCACAGCGAAAGCCTCGTCAACCGAGCCGTGGTAGCAGTAGTTGTAGACCAGAACCTTCGGCCTACCGGTGATCTGACGGGCGATTCTCAGCGCCGTCCGGTTTGCGTCGGTCGCCGAGAGCGTGAAGAGCCAGTGGCCAAGCTTAAAGCGGCGCGAGAGCTCCTCGCCGACCCAGACCGAGTCCTCGGTCGGGAGCATCATCGTGATTCCGTGCGCGCCCTGGGAGGCGACAGCAGCGGCAGTCGCTGGAGGCGAATGGCCGGCCATCGCGCCGGTGTCGCCGAGCGCGAGATCGATGTACTCGTTGCCGTCAACGTCGGTGATCCGCGCGCCCCGGCCCTCGGCGGCGAAGACCGGGTGGCCGCCGGCCCAGAGCATCATCCACGGCATCGGCACGCCGCCGACGAGAGAGCCTTGAGCGCGCTCGTAGAGCTCGCGCGATCGCTGATGGCTGGCGGCAAAGGTTTCGAGCTCGCGCGCCAGCAGCGCGCCAAGCCGTTCGCGGTCAATCTTCGTTGCGTCTTTCGCGCTCATCGGAGCAGAGAGCTTACGCGCTCGCGGCCAGCGGGTTAGCGGCCTGCGCTGGCTAGCGGTGCGAGCGTAGAGCCGTCGCTGACTGCAAAGAGCTGTACATAAGCGTGAGTCCCGCTCAGGCTCGCTGGCGGCAGGATGATGCCGAACTGCATGCCGTCCGGCGTTTCAAAGCTCTCGCCGACTGCGACGATCTTGCCGTCGACCGACGCTGCAAGCGGCGCGCCCGCGGCGAGCCCAGTGAGGCTGCCAACCATGTAGATCTGCAGTACGCCGCTTTTGCGGTTTATCTTCGAGTAGTTGTAGGGGTAGGTGATGACGCCGCTGGCGGTGGTCGTCGTAGATCGCAGCGACGCGACTTGGCGACCAATCAGGTTCTGGTTCGGCCCGAGCCGCAGCAGTCCCTCCTGGCCGCCCGGAAAGGTCGTAGTCCACTCACCGACGAGCTCATCACGGCGCCGGATCACATCGGCCCAGTCGCCGGTTACCTTCGTCTTCTCTCGCGCATTTCGGACGGCGACCCGCGTCAGCCTGTGCTTGGCGTCCAGCGGTATGCCGTCGAACTTCAACCCGTCGCCGGTCTTTGTCACCTGCGCGACCGTCGGTGCGATGTCAACCGAACGGGTCGGCTGCGTGTTGACGACGCCCTTCGTCTGGCCGGGGTACTTAACGAAGAGCGGCGTGTTCGCAAGCTCCGGCAGGTTGTCCTCAGTCACCGGTCTGCGCGGTGCGCCGGGGCGATAGCTGACTCCGTGGTCGGCGGTAACGATCATCAGCGAGCTGTCCCAGATTCCGGCCTGTTTCATCTTGGTGACGATGCCGGCGAGGATCTTGTCGCCGAACTCGGCTTGCAGCGTTGCGCGCTGCAGTGCCAAGTTCGGGAGGTAGCTGTCCTTCGTCCAAATCTCGCCCTTCATTCCTGGGGTCCAGTCCTCACCGAGCGCGTACTGCTCGCCGTCAGGAGTGAAGCGCCAGGGGATGTGGGGGATGAGCATGTGGATCACGTAGAGCGGCGGCTTTCCGGCTCCGCTGATTGAGTTCTGCATCCGTGCTGCAACGCGAAGCCGGTCGTTGCTGAAGCTCGCGCCGTTGACTTCGGCTATCGGTGGGCTAGCTGCGAAGCGAGCCTTCGGATCGTTGACCTTCAGCTGAACGGACTTGTCGGCCGCGTTTTCCGAGGCGGCCCCAAAGTCGCCGTAGCCTGAGTTGACCGCCGGCAGCTTGTCTGCCATCTGCTTTGGCAGCACGGTGCGCTTGGCGACGACAGTC
>CAJBXY010000174.1 GCA_903959665.1 uncultured Solirubrobacterales bacterium
AGGGTCTTCGTTTTCGGGTTCCAAGTAACTCGGACTCCACGGGTTGCGCCCGCGAGGTACATATCTGTGTTGCCGCCGTTCGCGACTAGCGTCGGTCGCGCGGCGACCGGTTGGCTTAGCTTGATAGCTGTGATGTTCGCCAGCGTCACCGAACTAACCGCCACGACTGTGGTGTCCGGCTGCGGTCCATAATCTGTCGTGCACATTGACATCGCTTGGTTGCCCTGAATCGTGCAACCGGTCGAGCGATTCTGACTCTTCAGCAGGATCGTTCCTGCTGAGTCGGGGGCTATCGCGAAGCCATCGAAGTTCGCATCGATCGCCTCGCCGTCGAGGATCGGCTGCTCGGCGGAGGCGACGATCTTGCCTGTCGTCGGGTTCAGCTTGTAGATCGTGGGGCCGACTACAACAACGACCCAGCCACCCTTCACGACGGCGCCGCTAGGGGCAGCGATCCATTGCCCTAGCGCGATCGGGAGTGAGGTGCGCCAGATCTGGGCACCTGTGGCCGGATTAAAACGCGCAACGTACGGGCCCGCGGTGTAGGCGGCGATCGGCGTTCCTGGAGAACCGCCAATAAGGAACGCGGCATTTGGGCCGCCTTGGATGATCATCTGGATCTGCCCCGGGTAGACCGTCGGTGACAGGTACTGCGCTACTTGGAACTTGTTGTTGCTGATCTTCGCGCCACCAGCGAATGTGGCGCATGGCTGCAGGCCGCTGTGGACCGCGTCGACTACCTCAGGCGCGCCGATCGCTGGCGCATAGTTGGTGAAGTTGTTGGCCGGGTCGGCGGCGTAAGACTTCATGCAGGCAACTTCCTGCTTGATTAGGGACTGCTTGCTCGCGGCGGCGGCCTGCGCAGGTGCAATCGCGGCGACGAGCAGGGCAGCAATGGCCAAACGGGCGGAGAATCCATTCATCAGGGTCGCTTCCTGCGCGTCGCTAGGAACGGCGCGCTGATGCGGTAGTTGGTACAAACCTACCGCGGGGGGGTAGGAAAGCAACCCTCATTTGTTGGGCCTGGCTCAGTAACCGAAACGGGCGCTTAGTACTCGTAAAAGCCGCGGCCGCTCTTGCGACCGAGCGCGCCTTCGGCGATCAGAGCCTGCACTCGCGCCGGGGCGGGCGAACCAATCTCGTCGCCGATCGCGGCTGAGACGTCAAGGCCAACGAAGTCGAGCAGCGCCAGCGGCCCCATCGGGTGGCCGGCGCCGAGCTTCATCGCTTCATCAACGTCGGCTGGGTCCATTCCCGTCTGGTCAAGAAAATCAACGGCCGAGAAGAGGTAAGGGAAGAGCAGACGGTTTACGACGAAGCCGGGCAGGTCTGGAACCGGCACTGCCGTCTTGCCGAGCGCCTCGCAGAGCGCAGCGGCGCGCTCGCGAGTCGCCTCGGTCGCTTCGTCGGGGAAGGCCAGCTCGATCAGCGCCATCCGTGGCACCGGGTTGAAGACGTGGAGGCCAACGAAGCGCTCCGGTGAGCCACTGGCGCGGGCCAGCTCACCGACAGAGAGCGAAGAGGTTGTCGTTGCCCAAAGCGCATCGTCGGAAGAGACAGAAGCGATCGTCGCGAAAACCTCGCCCTTGATCGCCGGGTCCTCCGCAACAGCTTCAACGAAAACGGTGGCGCCGGCCGTGTCGGCGGCGTCGGTTGTGACCGTGACCGTTCCGGGGCCAGCCTCGTCGCCCATCTTGCCGACCTGCTTTTCGATTGACGCGCGAGCGCGATCGGCCGATTCCTCGCTGCGTGCGAGCAGCGTTACGTCACCGGTTTTCGTGGCAACTGCGGCCAGCCCACAGGCGATGGCGCCGCTGCCGATAACTGCGATCTGTTCAGGCAT
>CAJBXY010000175.1 GCA_903959665.1 uncultured Solirubrobacterales bacterium
GCGAGCGCGAGCGCTTCACGCCGTGAGAGTTGCGTTCCCGCTCGATCCATCACTTGAAACGCTAGCGCCGCTTGCCGCTCCTGCGCGCTGATTGGGCAGCATCAGCGAGAGCAAGCCGGCGGCGATCACGAAGATCACAGAGGCCCAAAGGCACGCTGTCAGGCCCTGCCACTGGTAGAGCAGGCCTGAGAGCAGCGTCCCGATCAGTCGCCCGGCGGCGTTGGCCATGTAGTAGAAGCCAACGTTCATCGCGACCTTGTCGCCGTGTGAGTAGGAAAGGATCAGGTAGGAGTGGACGGCCGAGTTGATCGCAAAGATCACGCCGAACGCGGCGAGGCCGACGATGATCGCGAAAGTCTCGTCAACGTCGGCGCTGAGCGCGATCGCAATCGCTGCCGGGAACAGCGCGAGCACAAAAGCGATCAGGGCCGCGGTTCGACCGTCTGGCTCGCCGTGGCCCTCAGCCGCGCGGCGGCGGACAAACTTAGGCGCCGAGGCCTGCACGGCGCCGTAACCGATCACCCAGATTGCGAGGAAGCCGCCTACCTCCCAGAAGCTCCAGCCGAGCACCGTGCGCAGGAATACCGGCAGCCCAACGACGAACCAAACATCGCGCGAGGCGAAGAGGAAGATTCGCGCCGCTGCGAGCACGTTGACGGCGCGGTTCTGGCTGAACATGTGGCGGAACTTGGCTTTCGCGTTGACGGTGCCGAGGCCGCCGTGCATCAAGGTGGCCGTGGCGATCAGCGCTGTCAGCACAATTGCCGCGAGGATCAGCATGGCGGTTTGGAAGCCGACCAGCGTCAGCAAGACGCCGCCGAGGAAGAAGCCGACGCCTTTGAGCGCGTTCTTTGAGCCGGTAAGGATTGAGACCCAGCGGAAGAGTGCTCCTTCATCGCCGTCCGCAACGACGAGCTTGACGGCGCTCTTGCTGCTCATCTTCGTCAGGTCCTTGGCGATTCCTGAGAGCGCCTGCGAGGCCATCACGTAGGGAACCACCAACCACGCTTCTGGCGCCAGCGCCAGCATCGAAAGCGCGACAATTTGCACGCAGAGGCCGCCAAAGAGCGTGGATTTTAGGCCGAAACGGGCCGCCAGCCAGCCGCCAACGAGGTTCGTGAAGATGCCAAAGAGCTCGTAGAAAACAAAGATCGTTGCGAGCTGAAACGGCGTGTAGCCGAGGTTGTAGAAGAAGAACAGAACAAGGACGCGGCTGGCGCCGTCGGCGAGCGTGTCGGCCCAGTAGGCGGCCGTTACGAGAACGTAGTTGCGCAGATCGCCGGGGCTCTTGCCGCTCACGGCCGCAGAGTCTGCCATCACCGGTCGCTGGACGAGGTCGCCAGCGCCACGCGGCGCGCCAGCTCAGCCCAGCGGTTGGCGTAGCCCCACTCGTTGTCGTACCAGGCGAGGATCTTGACCTGAGTTTCGTCGGTGACGATTGTTGAGAGCGCGTCAACGATCGACGAGCGCGGGTCGCCTTTGAAATCGACTGAAACTAGCGGCCGCTCTTCGTAGCCGAGGATTCCAGCGAGCGGGCCGCTAAGTGCCGCGTCCCGCAGCAGCCCGTTGACCTCCTCGGCCGTGGTTGGGCGCTCAACTTCAAAGACGCAGTCGGTAAGCGACGAGTTGAGCAGCGGCACACGGACGGCAAGGCCGTCGAGTTTGCCCTGAAGCTCAGGGAAGATCAGCCCGATCGCGGTAGCTGAACCGGTCGTTGTTGGAATCAGAGAGAGGCTGGCGGCGCGGGCGCGGCGCAGGTCCTTGTGTGGCTCGTCGACGACCGACTGGGTTGCCGTCATGTCGTGGAGCGTCGTGATCGCACCGTGTTTGATGCCGATTCCTTCGTGGATCACCTTGACGACAGGGGCAAGGCAGTTGGTTGTGCAGGAGGCGGCGGTGACGATCCTGTGTTGCTCGGGGTCGTAGAGATCGTCGTTGACGCCGATTACAACGTTCAGCGCGCCTTCCTTCACGGGCGCCGCTACGACAACGCTGCCGACGCCGCGCGCAAAGAACGGCTCAATCGCCTCCGGCGTCTTGAACTTCGAAGTCGATTCGAGCACGACCGCAACTCCAAGCTCATCCCAAGGCACGTCGCCCGGCGCTGCGTGGCCGCTGAAACCGATCCGACGGCCGTCGGCAACGATTTCATCGCCGTCTGCGAGCGCCTCGTGCTGCCAGCGGCCTTGGACCGAATCGAAGTTGAGCAGGTGAGCGGCCGTCGCCGCGTCGCCGGCGATCTCGTTGATCTGAACCACCTCAACGTCTGGATCGTCCCAAAGCGCGCGCAGCGCGAGTCGCCCCATCCGGCCAAAGCCGTTGATCCCCAACCGAACCGGTGGTTGTTTAGCCATCATCGTTGGTTTTACTTTCGATTGCCGGCAGCGAAGTGAACAACTTGGTAACGGCGGCCGCTTCAGTCGTCGTCGTGGGCGCCACTTGCCATCCGCGTCTGGAGCTGCGCCATCACGGCGGGGTCGCGCAGCGTCGTGACGTCGCCGAGCTCGTGGCCACCGGCGATGTCGCGCAGCAGACGGCGCATGATCTTGCCCGAGCGGGTCTTTGGCAGATCGTCGGCCCAGATGATCCGTTTCGGCCGCGCCAGCTTGCCGATCTGCGTGGCGACGTGTTCGCGAATTTCAGCTTCCATCGTTTCGTCGCCCTCGTAGTTGCCTTCGAGCGTTACGAAGGCAACGATCGCTTGGCCGGTCAGCTCATCGTTCTCAGCCACGACGGCGGCTTCCGCGAC
>CAJBXY010000176.1 GCA_903959665.1 uncultured Solirubrobacterales bacterium
CCGAGGCCGGCCGCGCCAACGCGCAGCACCCAACCGGTTCACTGGGAATCGCTATCTCGGAAGCTGTTGAGATCGCCGCACAAAGCCCTGAGGTCAACTACGCGCTCGGGTCGGTCCTCAGCCACGTGATCCTGCACCAGACGATCATCGGCCAGGAGTCGATCCTGCAGATGGAGATGGCCGGTGAGGAGCCGGACACGATCATCGCCTGCTTCGGCGGTGGCTCCAACTTCGGCGGCCTGGCAATCCCTTGGCTGCGTCGCAACATTCGTGACGGCGCAACGACGCGCTTCATCGCCGCCGAGCCTGCAGCCTGCCCAACGCTGACGAAGGGCGAGTACGCCTACGACTTCGGCGACACGCAGGGCCTCACGCCGATGATGCCGATGTACACGCTCGGGCATGACTTCGTGCCGCCTCCGGTTCACGCCGGCGGTTTGCGCTACCACGGCGCTTCGCCGCTGATCTCAGCGCTGGTACATGGCGGGATGGTCGAGGCCCGCTCGGTTGCTCAGAACGACACCTTCGCTGCCGGGCTGCAGTTTGCCCGCACCGAGGGGATCATTCCGGCGCCGGAGCCAACGCACGCGATCAGCGTCACGATTGCTGAGGCCGAAGCTGCCAAGCAGGCAGGCGAGGAGCGCGTGATTCTGTTCGGTCTCTGCGGCCACGGAAACTTTGATTTGGCCTCATATGACGCCTATTTGGCGGGGAATCTCGAAAATCTTGAGTTCTCGCAGCAGGAAATGGACGATGCGATGGCGAAACTCCCCGATGGCGTACCAGCTATCTGATCGCCGTTAATCAAACCAAGGAGCAATTCTTCAAATGACAACCGCAGGCGCAGAGCCCGGCCACATTAACGTCGGCAAGGTCCTAAGCGACACTGGCGACATCCTCAAGAAGTCGTTCGGGACGATCTGGATCATCGCTTTGATCCTCTTCATCCCGGTCGCAATTCTCGGCTATTTCTCCGGCGATGGTTGGCTGATCAGCCTGATCTACAGCATCGCTTCCCTGATAGCGAGCCTTTACATGGCGGGCGTCGTTGTTCGCGTCGTTCAAGATGTTGAAGCTGACGGCAGGGTCGATGCCACCGTGGGCGATCTGCTCGGCAGCATCACGTCGAAGCTGTGGCCGTTGCTCCTGCTGAGCATTGTTACCGGCATCCTGATCATCATCGGCTTCTTCTTCTTCATCATCCCGGGGATCATCCTCGCGCTGATGTGGCTGGTTGCCGTGCCGGTATTGGTCGCCGAGGACAAGGGTGTCTTCGCTTCGATGAGCCGCAGTAGCGAGCTCACGAAGGGCAATCGCTGGCGCTTGATCCTGCTTTTCATCGTGATCTACGTGCTGCTCGCGATCGTCTTCGTGATCATCGCGGTGCTTGCTGCAATCACACCGATCCTTGGCGTGATCATCGGCATCCTGGTTGCGATCGTTGTTTACCCGTACATCGCGATCATCATCGCCGTCACCTACTACGAGCTGCTTGAGGCTCACGGTGAGTCGAAGCCTGGCCCAGGTGTCGCCACAATGGCTCCGCCAAGCGGAGAGATGCCTGCCTAAGCACAGCACTTCAGTAATCGCAATTGGCCACGGGCCGTCGCGCAGCAGCGCGGCGGCCCGTTGTCGTTGTGCGGTGAGCTCCGGTTGCGCTCGTCGCCGCCACGGGTGTAGCTTGGAACTATGAGCCAAGATTCCGAAACACCAGAGCAGCCTGAGACCCCGGAAACGCCAGCCGAGCCAACACCGCCGCCTGCTCAGCCGCCTGCGACGCCGCCGCCTGCGCAGCCACCGGCGGCGATGCAGCCGCCGACGACTGCGCCGGTCGCTCAGCCAGGCGCCCCGGTTGCTGGTGCGCCGGCGCTCAAACCCGGTCAGGGTGGGCTCGCGATCGCTGCATTTGTCTGCGGCCTCGGTGGCATCTTCACCTCGTGGTGCTGCATCGGCCTGCCACTGGCGATCGCCGCTGTTGTCTGCGGCATCCTCGGGAAGAAAGACGCCGAGAAGCGTGGCGCCTCGAACTGGATGTGGATTACCGG
>CAJBXY010000177.1 GCA_903959665.1 uncultured Solirubrobacterales bacterium
GCGCTGGCCGCGCAGCAGCGCCAGCAGCTCGTCGCCGACCACCGCGCGGCGCCAGCCGCGGAGCGTCCGAACGTCGGGGTCGGGGCTGCCGCTGCGTACGGCGCTGACGACCGCCTGAAGGTCGGAGCGGGTCGCCAGCAGCTCATAGGCGAGATCCTCTCGGACCGCGCAGGCGCGCACCAGCGACTCGGCCAGCACGATCAACGCTGCGTCGCCTGCATCGGTTTGCGTGCGTGAGCGACGTTCAGCCGGAATTGGGCGATCGTCGGCAGCGTCGATGACGACCCTGACGATTGCATCGCCGCGGCGCCGAGCGATCCCGTCATGGACTCCGCGCAGGTCGCGCAACTGGCGCTCATCGGTCGGCTGGCGCCCCGCAATCTCGACGATTGCGGCGTCCGCCAGCACCTTCTGAACCGGCTTGTCCTCGCGGTCGGCGCACTCCTCTCGCCAGACCACCAGCGCGTGAGCGGTTGCCCGCTGGTCAGCGCTGAGGGCGTTGATTTTTGGCAGCTTGGCGAAGATCAGATCAACGTCGCGCTCGTCGGTCGACTCTTCCAGTGGAAGGCACTCCTCGCGAGCCCAGTCAAGTCGCCCGCGCTCATCGAGGCGCTGCTTGAGAACCGTCGCCACCTCGCCCAGATGGAGAACATCACCGCGCGCATATCGCTGCTGCTCCTCGCTCAGTGGGCGGGCGTCCCAGTGCGAAAAGCTGGCGCCCTTGTCGAGCTGCACCTTGAGCAGGTCACGGAGCAGGGCCTCGTAGCCGATCTGCGCTCGCAGGCCGGCAAAGGCAGCCGCGACTTGGGTGTCGAAGCAATTGCGCGGATGGGCGTGCCAGAGTCGCCGCAGCAGCGCGATGTCCTGGCGGCCAGCGTGGACAATGATCTCGATCTCTGGGTCGTCGATCAATTCGACGATTGGCGCTGGGTCGATCTCGCGATCGAATGGATCGATCAGTTCAGTCCAAGCTGGCTCGCCATCCTGCTCTGCATCGACGGCTACCTGGACTAGGCAAAGTTCGGTTCGGTAGCGGCCCTCGCCGATGAATTCGGTGTCGATCGCCAGCGTGCCGGTTTGGCGTGCACGAGCGGCGAGCCTCTGTAGCGTCTCGTTCGTCGTCAAGGCCGGCGACCTACTCGCCGGGCCACTGGCCGGTGCGGTCAAAGTGTTCACGCGCCTGCTCTTCTGTGCCGCGGTCGTTGTCGCCGCGGACGCCGACGCGGTAGAGCAGGTTTAAGAGAGCGACTGACACGCCAGCGCTGACCAACAGCGCTCCAACCTCGTAGGCCGATTCGCGCTGACCGATTGCCGCGAGCAGAATGCCGGAGAGGACGATCAGCGCCGGCATGACGAAGCGAACGAAGGTCAGGAGCGCGCGCGTGCCAGCGCGAGGCTGAGGCCGAGTCTCGGTCGTTTCGTTCACGAGGTCAATTCTACGACGATCGCGTCAAAGCGGCTTAGAAGCTCTGCGGTGGTGATCTCTTCGCCCCGTTCAGCGAGGCCGACGGTGGCGAGCAAGTCGCCTCGGACCTGAAGTGCTGAGCGACCGAGCTGCTGCTGGCCGGCGAGGGTCACTGAGGAGTCGCGCTTTGACATCCGCAGGCCCTGGTCATCACGCAGCAAGGGAAGGTGAACGTAACTTGGTCGGGGTAGCCCAAGCTGCTCCCCAAGCCAGCACTGAGCGGCGGTCGAATCGAGCAGATCGTCGCCGCGAACGACCTCGTCGATCGTCTGCTCGGCGTCGTCTACAACGACGGCCAAGTGATAGGCGAAGGAGCCATCCTGTCGCGCTACGACGAAGTCATCGACCGCGCCCTCCTGCTCGCCGTGGAGCCGATCGTAGAATCGGCTTCTCGCGCCGTCGGCGCGGACTCGCAGCGCAGCTCGGCGGCCGCTCTGGCGGCGCTCCGCGAGCTCTGCGGCAGAGAGTTCGCGGCAGCTACCTGGGTAGGGGGCGGGGGCGCCGTGAGGGGCGGAGGAGGCTGCGCGGATCTCGGCCCGGGTGCACCAGCACTCGTAGAGCAGTCCGTCGGCGCGGAGCTGCGCTAGCGCGTCCTGATAGAGCGCCGTCCGCGAGCTTTGCGCGACGACCGGTTGATCCCATTCGAGGCCGATAGCTGCGAGGTCGCCGAGCTGCTGCTCGGCCGAGCCAGCGCGGCACCTTTCGCGGTCTAGGTCCTCGACGCGGATCACGAAGCTGCTGCCCGTGGAGCGCGCACAACACCAAGCCAAGAGAGCGGTTCGGAGGTTGCCGAGGTGCAGCGGCCCGGTTGGGCTCGGAGCGAAGCGGCCGTTGCTTCGAACGGGCGCGGGAGCGAGCTGAATGAGCCCATCGGCCACGTCGTCGACGCTAGCAGCGCTACTCTCCGGCCTCGATGGCAGATGCTGATGATGATTCGAACGAGCCGCAAGGCCCGATCCCCTGCTCGCCGTGCCGAGGCACCGGCAAGCTGAACTCGAACGCCGGCGGCGAAGCGCACGAGGTCGACTGTCCATGGTGCGAAGGCAGTGGAGTCTTCATTGAAGAGCACGACGCCCAAGCGGCGCAGCGGCCGGAGGGTGAAGCGGCCGAAGAGAAGCCCCAGCCGGCTGTCGATTAGTCGCTTACGACGATCGTGCCGACTTTGCGACCGGCGATCTCGAGTGCGACATCGAAGCTGCCACTGTTTGGAGCGACGAGGACAATGTCGCTCGGAAGGTCTGGTTCGACAGGAAAGCTGAGGCCCAGGCCTTCGATCTGCGCGATATCGGGCGTGGCGCTGCGAACTTGAAGCTTCAGCCTCTGGCCGGCCTTCACTTTCACGCTGCTGTCGGCTGGCATCACCGCGCTAATCTCGCCCGGCGCTGTGGCAGGCGGCTTCGCTGCGGCTGGCTCTGTTGCAGGCGCGGGCTGCTTGGAGTTTCGCTTCTCCGTGCTGCTGCGCAGCGAGGAGAGGCCGCTGAGCAGAACGACAGATGTCGCTAACAGAATTAGTAGGCCGCGCCCGCGCATCGACTGATTGTGACCGATCCGCTGCGGGAAGTCGGTGATCTAGTTTGTTTTTCCGTGTTCACAAGCTCATCTATCGCAGCGATCGTGCTGCTCGGCGTGCTGGTCGGCGCAGCGCTCGAGCGGCTCTCAGCGCGGCTCAGCTCCGGGCTTCCGTCGGCGGGGCGGCGAACCGTCGCTGCGGCTGTTGTCTCGGGCGCGCTCGCCCCGTTTCTGGCGCTCTCGGTTCGCTCTGGCACGCAGGCGGCGCTAGCGGCGGTCTTGCTGTCTGTGCTTTTCACGGCGGCGCTTACCGATCTCCAAACAAGGCGAATTCCGAACTGCTTGACCGCCACCGGGTTAGCGCTGATCTTCGCGATGACGGCGCTTCTTGAGCCAGGCTTTGCGGCGGAACGGCTCCTATTCGCGTTTCTTGTTTTCACATTCTTCCTCACCGCCGCGCTGCTGCGCCCTGGCGGACTGGGGCTTGGCGACGTCAAGCTCGTCGCCGTCATTGGGGCGGCTCTGGGCGCGTCCAGCGTCGCAGCGATCGGCCTCGCGCTGGTGATCGGGGCACTGGCCTCAGCTGCAATCGTGATCGCCCGCGGCTGGGCGCAGGCGCGAGCCGTGACGCTCCCGCTAGCGCCATTTCTGGCGGCCGGATCGGCGATCATTCTGCTGCTTGGCGGTTGAACTCGCCCGCCGAGCAATTGCGCCGCTCGCTAGCCTGCCATTGGTAATGGCAATTTCGCTCACAACC
>CAJBXY010000178.1 GCA_903959665.1 uncultured Solirubrobacterales bacterium
GCCGAGCGACCGCAGCACAGGCCTTGGTGGAGAGGAGCTGCCTGGAAGCTGGGCGGCGAGCGATTTTGTCGGCTGGTACAACGGCCACCCCGACTACGAGCACTTGGAGTTCGATCTTTCCTGCGAGCGGGCGGTCGTAGTTGGCAACGGCAACGTCGCGATCGACATCGCGCGGATGCTCGTGCTCCCCCGCGAGGAGATGGCGGTAACCGACATCGCCGATCACGCGCTCGAAGTGCTGGCCGCAAGCAAAGTCAAAGAGGTCGTGATCCTCGGCCGCCGTGGGCCTGGGCAGGCTGCCTTCACGAACCCTGAGCTGCGCGAGCTTGGCGAGCTGACCGCTGCTGACGTGGCGGTCGCCCCCGACGGGCTGGATCTCTCCGACGACGTGCTCGCCGAGGACGCCAGCATGACGGCGGCCAAGAACGTTGAGATTCTGCGCGACTACGCCTCGCGCGAGCCGCACGGCCACGAGAAGCGAATCGTGCTGCGCTTCCTTGCCTCGCCTGCCTCGATCAACGGCACCGAGAAGGTTGAGAGCGTCACGATCGCCCGCAACGAGCTGGTCGCCGGTGATGACGGCAAACCCCGCGCACAGATGACAGATGAGCTCGAAACGCTCGACGCCGGCCTTGTCTTCAGCGCAATCGGCTACCGCGGCAAGCCGCTGCGCGATGTGCCTTTCGACGAGAAGTCAGGGCTGATTCCCAACCAAGCCGGGCGCGTCCACCACGAAGGCGATGTTCTGCCCGGCCATTACGTCGTCGGCTGGATCAAGCGCGGCCCAAGCGGCGTGATCGGCACGAACAAGAAGGACGCGCAGGAGACCGTTGACCACCTGATCGCCGACTACCGCGCCGGGCTGCTGCCAGAACCGACGGCGCCGCACGAAGGCGGCTCAGAGGCGTTCGTGCTGGAGCGCCGCCCCGAGCACGTCAGCTACGACGAATGGCTTCACATCGACGAGGCTGAAAAAGCTCTTGGCGAGCCGCACGGCCGCCCGCGGGTCAAGCTAACCCGCGTTCACGAGATGATTGACGCGATTGAAGCGAAGCGCAAGAAGTAGCGACCACGAGCGTGCTACCAGCGAGCGGAGTCAGTCGACGCGTCGCAGTCGTCGCGACTAGCCGGCGGCGCTCGCCGCAAAGCACCCGTCGACGCCCTGCGCTTCAAAGACGGCGACCGTGCACTGGGCCGAGCGAGGGTAGTAAGGACCCATCGCCTGCTCGACGGTCGCTGCCGGCACGTAGTCGGTAGCCAAGGCGGGGGCGGGAACGCTTTGGACGGCATATTGGAACTCGCCCATCATGTTGCGCATCCACTGCGTCTCGGCAACGTTCGGCTCATCGCCCTGCATCGCGATCCAGGTCGCCGAGTTGCTTGCCAGCGAGCTTGCCGAGGGCTTGTCGTTGGGTAGCGACGAGACGACCGTGTAGTAGCCGTTGCTGTCGGTTGCCGTCTGGTAGTCGGCAACGCCGCCGTAGGTCTTGTTCTTGCCGGTGCCGGTCGTCACGACCGGGTAGGGCTCCTTGACCGGGTAGTTGTTGACCGACCAGTAACGAAGCTGGTACGGCAGCGGCGACTGGGTCCAATTGACCGGAGTCGCGCCGATCGAATTGCCGAGCTGGCCGCTCCCGGCCGTCTTCGGCGTAACGGGCATCAGGCCGCGGGTAAGGACTACGGTTCCGGCGGCCGGCTGGAACCAGTTGGCGATGTAGGCGTTGGCGGTGTTCGGGAAGAGCGCGCCGGTCTGCTCGCTGGACGACTGGTGCCAGGTCAGCGGTGGTGGGCAGCCGTTGGTGTAGCGGTCAACTCCGTTGACAGTGCAGGGCGTCACAACGGCGGTCGTGTCGGGGTTGCCTTGAGCCTTATTGATGACCTTCTTCAAGACGTTGGAGACCTTCACTGCGCGCGCGATTCGCGTCGCGTTGCAGGTCGGCAGCACGGTGCTCTCATACTTTGCCGCGGCCGAGTGGGCGCCGGTGATGCCGGTTGGCGTCACGCGGCGGTTGATCGTCATCGTCGGCAGCTTTACCGTTGTGTTGCCGCCCGAAGGGATGTAGGTGCGGAAAGTGACGAAACCGACGTCGGACGGGGCGATTGGGGTCTGAAGAACCGGGCTCGTATCAACCATCGGGATCTCGTTGAGCTTTGCCTGCCCGGCAGCGGTGACGTTGCGACGGATGCGGATCGTGAACTTCTTCGACCTGCCGGCGGGGACGGTCGTCACCTGCCAGGGATTGAGCGAACCGAGGTCAGGCTTGATCACGTA
>CAJBXY010000179.1 GCA_903959665.1 uncultured Solirubrobacterales bacterium
AGCTTTCGGATCGTTGACCTTCAGCTGAACGGACTTGTCGGCCGCGTTTTCCGAGGCGGCCCCAAAGTCGCCGTAGCCTGAGTTGACCGCCGGCAGCTTGTCTGCCATCTGCTTTGGCAGCACGGTGCGCTTGGCGACGACTGTCAGGTCGTTATAGAGCGCGGTGAGACGGGTCTTCGTGTCACCGGCCGGTTCTGGCTCGCAGATCGCCGGGGGGCAGACGTGGGTGATCGCTTCGACGTTGCCGACGCGGTGGCTGGCGGCCAGCATCGTGTAGATGCTCTGCTTCGGCGCGATCGCATTCATGCTGCCGACGCGCTTGTCGGCCGGTACAAAGCCGGTAAGGATCGCGGGCACGGCGGACCACGTTCCGTCGCTGATGGTCGTGTTGTTCTTGTACCAAGTCGATGTCTTTCCCAAGTCCGCGAAAGCGGGGAAGCGTGCGGCGTTGATGTTGGTGTTCTTGTCCATCAGCATCGCGGCCGGGAACTCGTCGTAGATCACCAGCACGACCGGTGTCGCGTTGCCGGACTGTTGGCTCCCGCGGTAAGTGCTGCTGCCTTCGGCGCTCGGCGTGATCACGTCGGAGACAGGCGAGGCGAAGATAAAGAGCGCGAGGAAGATGAAGCTGGCCGGTGTGAGGACCGTCATGAAACTGCGGACCGCCGCGGTCTTCCAGAAGCCTGCGGCAACCAGCAGGCCTATCGCTAGCGCAACAAGCAGCGCCGGTGTGCTGGCAACAAACGAACTCTTGACGAACTGAAGCGCAATAAGCGCGGTGAGTAGAGCAACAAAGATGATGTGGACGACGCGTGAGGCCATCAGAGAGACGGCCCTCGCAATCATCTCGATCAACGTAAGCGCCAGCGGCGGGATGACGGTGAGGCCGATCGCGAAGACCAGGATGTCGCTGGGTGTATTGCCGCGGGCGACGAAGAATGCGTTGTCGCTGCCAAGAACGTCAAAGAGTGGCCGCACAAGGCCGAGCGACCAGAGCGCGGCTAGCTGCAGCCCAAGGATCCACCAGGCGGGCCAACTTTTGCTGGATTCGTCCGTGATTCCAGCATCTGGTTGGTGAATGTCCTGTGAACCGATTGGAGAAATGTAGTGTTTTCTACTGAGAAGTCAAAGCCAGACTGGCTGGCTGGGATGCTTCGGCAGCGGGTAACGCGCTAACTGCCGACGCTTGCGACCTGCGCAAGCGTCGTGCCGCCTGAGACCGAGAAGAGTTGCACGCGCACCTTCGAGCCTTTGAGGCTCTCGGGCGGAAGAACGATCGCGAAGCGCACGCCGCTGACGGTGTCAAAGGTTTGGCCGACGGCGACGATCTTCCCGTTGACTGCTGCGGCCAGCGGCGTCTGGGCGGGAGCGCCCTCGATCGAGCCGGCCAGATAGATCTGCAGGATCCCGTTGCCGCGCCGCTGCGGTTTGTAAAGCTCGCTGCTCAAAATCTTCGCCGTAGCTGCCGTCGAGCCGCTAGGCAGCGACGAGACTTGGCGGCCAATCAGGTCTTGGTTGGGCCCAAGCCGGTAAAGCGAAGCGCGGCCCGGCGGGAACAGCTCTGACCAACTGCGCGCCAGCTGGTCACGCTGCTTGATCAGCTGGTTCCAGTCGCCGGTGATCTTCTTTTCGGCGCGGCCGTTACGAACCGCAACGGTTCTCTTCTTGTTCTC
>CAJBXY010000180.1 GCA_903959665.1 uncultured Solirubrobacterales bacterium
ACCTTGAACGGGATGTGCTGACCGGCGCTGTAGTGGCCCACAATGTGGCAGATCAATTCGTAGCTGCCAGCGGTCAATTTGGCGCTGATCATCTGCCCACCCTTGCCACCGCTGAGCTCTGCTCCTTTAGCCAGGAAGGTAGACGTGTCGAGCATCCCGCCAGTGACCTTGGCTGGAGCCTTAACGATCGCCATTCCGTGCATCGTCTCGCCTTGGTTGGCAACGTGGAACATGACTGGGCCGGCTTTGACCGATGCTTTGTCTGCCTTTATCCACATCTCGCCGAGCGTCACGTTGACGGCGTTACCCATCGCCGCGCTCTTCGCGTCGGCAGGAGCGGCAGCCGCTGGCTTCCCTTTCGTCGCAGCAACCGCCGATGGGGGAATCGGAGCTCCCTCAGTGTGGAGAATGCCCGCGGCCCCCTTGACCATGTCGCCGAAGGCGTGGGTCACAAACGGGTAGTTGCCTTCCTCGTCGAGCGTGAACTCAACCCATCCGCCCTGTGATGGGGCGAGGTTTACCGTCTGGCTGTCGTGCGCGGTGACGCCTTCGATGTGTGTCGTATCGAAGATCGTGCCGATTACGTGGAAGGCCGACCATTTGCTTGGGCCAACGTCGAGCACGTACATCCGAATGCTCTCCTTCGCCTTGACCGTGATTGGGTGTGTCTTGTACTGGTCGGCGTAGCCGTTGAAAGCAATCGCGTCGGGCGTTCCTGCAGCCATCTTCTCCATGTCAGCCGGCTTGCCGGGAGCGCCGAGGTAGAACTCAGCCTGCGTCATCCACAGTTCACGGTCAACCGGAGCGAGGTCCTTTGCCTTGACCAGCATCATCCCCATCATTCCGGCCGAGGTGTGCATCAGAACCGGCTGCGTAGCGCAGTGGTACATGAACGTTCCGGGGTGCTTGGCAACAAAGTCGATTACCAAGTGTTTGCCCGGCATCACGTCGATGTAGTTCTTGTTTGGCGCAACCTCAGCCGAATGGAAGTCGATCGAGTGAGGCATGGTGACGCCCATCTTCTTCGTCGAACCGTTGACAAAGTCAATTTGAACGTGATCACCCTCGGTGACGACGATCGGCGGCGAGGCAGCCGTTCCCGGGTAGCCCTTGCCGTTGACGCGGTAGGTCCAGGCCTCTGTTGGCGCCAAGCCCGCGGAAATCTGGGTGATGTGCTGCTCGACGTCGACCGTGAACTTCTTGACGTCGCCGGCGGGAACTGCTGGCAGCGTCGGGTCGACGTACTGGTAGGGCTCGAACTTGATCCCCTTGGCTTGAGCGATCGTGGGGCCTGGAGTTCCGGCATGAGCCGCGACGGGTTGAGCTGCTGTAGGAGTCGCAGCTACGGCCGCGTTGCTCGAACTCGGCCTACCCTGAGCAATCGCGACAACTGCAATCAGAATCGCCACGACCGCTACTAGCGCACTGAGACCGGTGGCAACCATCAGCCACTCAAACTTAGTGTCCGGTTCATTCTCTGGTTCAATTTGATCTTTAGTAGTGGTCATTGCGTGCTCCTCTTCTGAGTTATCGCTTCTATTGCTTGAACTTACGCCGGCACTCCGCAAATACGGTGCAAATGTCGCGATTCGAGGGCCCAGTTAGTATCTACGGTCATTCCGACTGGTTTTGCCCCTGAGCGCCAACGCGCCTATACTCATGCAGTGCCCGATGACCCTTCCGCTGACGGAGACCGACCTTTACTACGTTCGCCGGAACTGACTGAGCTGCGGATGTTCTGCGCTGCAGCCGACCTCGGTAGCTTCGGCAGAGCAGCAGTCCGCTGCAACGTCTCGCAGCCCGCTGTTTCGAAGCGCGTCGCTGCCCTCGAAGCGCTCACGGAGACCGAGCTGCTGGAACGGTCGCCACAAGGTGTGAAGCTGACTCCAGCGGGCCGTCGCCTCTATGAGGAAGCACGGCGAGTTCTCGACCAAGCAGCGACGCTTGATGACGTCGTCGGCGGCCTGCGGCGCGTCGGCGGCCCCGTACGGCTCGCTTGTTCCCACAGCGCAGCCGACGCGTTCGTCGGCGAAGCCCTCGGGACGCTCGACCACAATCGCCTAGCGGTCGAGTTGGTGACGGCAAACTCCCAAGTGATCCGCGACGTGATCGCCGACGGTCGCGCCGACCTTGGCGTCGTCGCCAGCCGACCGCACCACACCCCGTATCCAGGCGCGCGTGAAGTGCTGCTGCTCGAAGACGAAGTGATCTGCGCTGTTCCCCCCGGGCACCCATGGACACACCGGCCCGGCCCGATCCCCGTTAAGGAGTTCCTACGGACAGCGATCGTCGTGCGCGATCCAGCGTCGAACGCGCGCTGGACGGTCGACTCGGCGCTCCGCGACGAAGGGCTCGCGCCGCCAGAGATTCTTGTCGAAGCTGGGACACCAAGCGCGGCACGGCGGGAGTCCAGAGAGCGAACGGCGCCGGTGCTGCTCTCTCGCTACGTCCTCGCCGGCCACGGGTTCACGGAAGTGAAAATCAAAGGACTCAGCTTCCCGCGTTCCTACATGTTCGTCCTACCCGCCGTTGGCGAACCGAGCAACGCCGTTGTCGCTCTGATGGACCGCCTGCGCGAAACGGTCGCTGCGCTGCCGCAGTAGCCCCTCTTGGCACATCCGACGTGGATCGGGGAGACAGGATTTGAACCTGCGACCGCCCGGCCCCCAGCCGGGTGCGCTACCAGACTGCGCCACTCCCCGTGGCCCTTCAACTGTGTGCAAGCGGGCGACGGGAATCGAACCCGCCCTAGAAGCTTGGAAGGCTCCTGTGCAACCACAACACCTCGCCCGCAGGCTTAGTAATCCTACCGCGGCTGCGGTCAGCCAGCGCGCTTCGGCCGCACCGTGACGAGCTGCGTCATCTGAACCGGATGCAGCGAGCAGAAGAGCTTGTACTTGCCGGGCACGTCAAAGCGCTTTGTGAAGCTCTGTCCGGCCTTCATCCAATCTGAGTTGAATCCGCGCGGCCCGTCGGCGACCGTGACGTCGTGCTGGAGCACGCTTCCGAAGGCCCAGGTCACGGAGCCACCCTGAGCGATCGAGATGTTCCGGCGCGTGTAGAAAGAGTCGCCAACGTTCAGATTGGCGCTTAGTCCCGCAGTGAAGATCTGCCCTGGAGGGCGAGCAACCTCAACCGCACGACCCTTCGAATCGAGCCCGATCAGCGGGACGGGGAAGACCGGCGCGCGGCTGCGGCCTTTGGTCTTCGTCCCGACTTGCTTCAGGTCGTCCGGGAGCTTCGCGCAGGTACTGGAAGGCGAATCGTCGCGGGCGATGTAGACCAACATCAGGCCCATCACGCGTGTATGGGGTAGCTCCCCGTCGTAGATCGAGGAGAGTTTCAGATCCTCGCCTGCCCGCACCGCAATACCGGTGCCGCTTTCGATCCGAGTCATGTTTATCGGCCCGGGCTCGTGCAGGACCGGCTTGACCTTGTAAAACGGGTTGCTGGCCGCTCCCCAAGTTGGCTTTGAGCGGTAGAGGGCCCTGTCACCGCAGCCCGGCTGGCTGAGCGTCAATTCTTTGGCACCGCCGTGGACGTGGCCGAGCCCGGCGACGATACGGCCGTTGAACGGCGCCTTCAGCGTCTGCGTGCGCACGTGCGATGAGCCCGGCTTGCCTCCTCCAGGAACGCTGTAGACCAGGCCTTGCGCGCTGCGTGAGGCGTCAAAGGTCATTGGCTTGACCGGCCTTAAGTTGGGGTTCGTGTCCCATGTCAGGCGCCAGCGGATCTTGACCGAATCGGTCTGCGCGCGATGGTTCATCAGCATCCAGACCATGTACCACTTCTCGGCCGCGTCGACCGGGTAGCCGTAGCCCGGCGGCAGCTTCATGACCGCCCGTTCCTCGCCATCGCCGTAGAACGGCGTGACTCCGGCTGGGCCGCCGTAGGCAGCGAAGACAATGTGGTGGAGCATGATCCGGTTGATCGGCACCTCTTTGCCGGTCTTGACGTCAACGACATCGACCGACATCGCAGTGATGAAACCGTCGCCAACCGGCCGATCAACCTTCAGCGGCGGGCCGTAGGAGGAATTTCGCTCAACCGAGTAACCGCCGACCTTTATCGGCGCGGAGGTGAAGGTCATCTCGGTCGGCGCGGCGAATGCTGACGCGCTCGGAATCAGCAGCACGACGCTGACGACCAGACCAGCTCGAAGCCCCCTCTTCCCCATCGGCAAAGTATAGGTCGCGGGTCGAGCGACCACTGCAGTTGGCTAAAGCCCGGCGAGCTCCGCGTCGGCATCGGTCTTCGCGCCTTTCAGCAGGAAGAACGCCAGCAGCGCGCCGACAACACATACGGCCGCACAGAAGATCATCGCCGCACCGCCGCCGTTGTCGAAGGCGTCGTAGACAATCTGAAGTGTGCTGTCAGAGAGCGTCGAGGTTGGCTGTGAACCGACCAGCACGTCGAGCAGGGTCGACTGCGGAGTGCCACTGAGGAGAGCGCTGTTGGCAGGCTCGTCGAAGGTCTTGACGGCGACGTTCTGGAAGACGGCGGTCGAGATAGCGACGCCGAGCGAGCCGCCGATCATGCTCATCGCCTTGAAGACACCGGAG
>CAJBXY010000181.1 GCA_903959665.1 uncultured Solirubrobacterales bacterium
CCGGGCCACATGAAGTGGCCGTCGTCGGCCTTGCGGAACCAGTTGACGTAGAAGATCTTCGGCAGCTTGTCGGCGTCGGCCTGCGCGCCAAGCTTCAGCCAGTGGGCGAAGTAGTCGCCGACGTTGTAGCCGCAGAACGGCAGCATCGCCATTGGATCAAAGCGGAGCTGGCCGATCGTTCCCGCCGCTGCCGCCGTCATCTCGGAGCTCATCGTCGCGCCAAGGAATACGCCGTGGTTCCAGTCGAATGCCTCGCGCACCAGCGGCACCACCGTCGCGCGGCGCCCACCGAAGAGGAAGGCATCGATCGGCACGCCGGCAGGGTCTTCCCACTCGGCAGCGATCGCCGGATCCTGCTCCGCCGGGCAGGCGAAACGGGCGTTCGGGTGCGAGGATGGCGTCTCTGAGCCAGGCGCCCAGTCGTTGCCGTGCCAGTCGATCAGGTGATCGGGGGCCTCGTCGGTCATGCCCTCCCACCAGATGTCGCCATCGTCGGTCAGCGCGCAGTTAGTGAAGACGGTGTTCTTTTCGATCGAAGCGATCGCGTTGGGGTTGGTCTTTGCGCTCGTGCCCGGCGCTACGCCGAAGAATCCGGCCTCCGGGTTGATCGCGTAGAGGCGCCCGTCCTCGCCGAACTTCATCCAAGCGATGTCGTCGCCCACGGTCTCGACGGTCCAGCCTTCGAGCGTCGGGATCAACATCGCGAGGTTGGTCTTGCCGCAGGCCGATGGGAAGGCGCCGCCGATGTACTTCACTTCGCCTTCCGGCGAGGTGAGCTTGAGGATCAGCATGTGCTCAGCCATCCAGCCTTCGTCGCGCGCCATTACCGAAGCGATCCGCAGCGCGAAGCACTTCTTACCGAGCAGCGCGTTGCCGCCGTAGCCGGAGCCGTATGACCAAATCTCGCGCGTCTCAGGGAAGTGGACGATGTACTTGTCCGTGTTGCAAGGCCACGAGACGTCCTCGACGCCTTCGTAGAGCGGCATTCCAACCGAGTGCAGGCAGGGAACGAAGTGACCGTCGGTGCCGATCTGTGCCAGCGCCTTTGCGCCCATCCGCGTCATCACGCGCATCGAAACTGCAACGTAAGGCGAGTCGGTTAGCTGCACGCCGATGTACGACTTGTCGGAGCCGAGCGGCCCCATGCTGAACGGCACGACGTACATCGTGCGGCCGGTCATCGAGCCCTCAAAGAGCTGCACCAGCTTCTCGCGCATCACGGCTGGTGCCTCCCAGTTGTTGGTTGGGCCGGCGTCGTGCTCGTTTTCGGAGCAGATGTAGGTGCGGTCCTCAACGCGGGCAACGTCGTCCGGGTCGGACCAGGCGAGGTAGGAGTTGGGGCGCTTGGCTTCGCTGAGCTTGCGGAATGTCCCTTGCTCTACGAGCAGCTGGCAGAGCCGTTCGTACTCCTCGGCCGAGCCGTCACACCAGACGACGTCGGCTGGCTTCGTCATCGCGGCGATCTCGTCAACCCATGCGATCAGCGCTGCGTGTTCCGTAGGTACGGCTGTATCGGTCATCTAGTGGGCCTCCTATGCGGCGGCTTCGCCGGGCTCGCGGCGGGGCACCAGGACGAGCCTCTTGAACTCGGCTACCAGCACTCCCTCCTGATTGAAGACGCGGGTGTGAACCTTCACGACGCCGCGGTCGGGCTTGCTCTTCGATTCCTTCTTCTCCAAAACCTCTGTTTCGCAGAACAGCGTGTCACCGTGGAAGACGGGGTTGGGGTGGCTCAGCTCCTCGGTCGCGAGGTTCGCGATCGCCTTGCCGGAAACGTCACTGACGCTCATTCCCAGCGCCAGCGAATAAACCAGCGGGCCGACAACAACGTTGCGCTTCTGCTGCGACTCGGCGGCATAAACGTCGTTGAGGTGCAAAGGATGGTGGTTCATCGTGATCAGGCAGAAGAGGTGATCGTCCGACTCGGTCACGGTCTTGGCCGGCCAATGCTTGTAGACGTCACCTACCTCAAACTCTTCTAGGTAGCGCCCGTATGGGTGGGCGCCGGAGCTCTCGCGCTCGCGTTGATCGGTCGTGAAGCCGGGTTCTGACATCTAGTTCGTCCATCTCCTGCGTCGCGGTTGGTAATTCGTCTCTATGGAGCCTGCCATACGAGCGAACAATTCGGCGCGACGTCCAATAACGTGGTTGCTATGAGACACCCAAGAGACTTCTTCAAGCCGCTCGCAATCGGTGCGCCCGACCCAGTAATGGAGATCCCGTTCACCCCTTCGCGGATGATCCACTTCTTCGACCCAAGCAACGAGAAGATGGCGGCGAAGCTGCCGGAGATCGCAAAGCAGACCGACATTCTGCTCGGCAACCTTGAGGACGCCGTCTCGGTTGAGAAGAAAGAACCGGCTCGCGCCGGCCTCGTTGAGATCGGAAAGTACATCGATCTTGGCTCAACCCAGCTTTGGACGCGGATCAACTCGCTCGAGTCGCCGTGGGTACTCGACGACATCACGACGCTCGTCACAGAGATCTGCGACAAGCTCGACGTGATCAAGGTGCCGAAGGTTGAGGGCGCCTGGGACATTCACTACGTCGACCGTCTGCTCGC
>CAJBXY010000182.1 GCA_903959665.1 uncultured Solirubrobacterales bacterium
GCTACTCGTCGTCTTCGTAGAGCGATTCGCGCGCGACCTCTTTGCCGCCGCCGTCGTAGCAGGCGATCTCGAGCATGTCGCCGCGGAAGTCGTCTGGAGCCAGCAGCGTGAAGCGGTCATCAACGAGCTCGCATTGATCGACACAGAGCCCGGCCAGCTCGGCCGTCGCGATCTTTGCCTCGGCGCGCGTTGGGCGCCCCCAAACCAGCGTCATCGCTGCGATCGAATCGGTCTCGCCACGCCATGAGCCGACGACCTCCTCGCAGAGGTCGATATTCCAGTCAGGATTGTCGGCGGCGGTCTGTGCCGTTACGTCGGCGACGGCTTTGAGATCCTCATCGCCGGACTCGTTGCGAAGGTGCGCGATGTAGCCAAAAACCTCAAGCCCGTTTGAGGTCGTTGCTACGGCCGGGATGTAGCTGCGGCCGTGCCAAGTGCGGTCAGGGAACCAGGCGATCTCGCCGATCTGGCCCAGCTCTTCACCGTCTTCCGGCTCAATCGAAGCGCAGGCCTCGATGAAAACCTGCTGCAGCTTCAGCGCCCAGCGGCCGGAGGGGAGGTGCTCGTGTGGGGGCTCGGCCGCGAAGCGCGGCACGAGGCGGGGTTCAGGAGCCATATGCGCAGCTTCGCAGGAGGCGAGGAATTTGGTCGCGCGGGCGGCTCACGCTGGATCCACCTCGAGCATCAACGTGACCGGCCCATCGTTCACCAGCTCAAGCTCCATCGCGGCGCCAAAGCGGCCGCGCTCGGCGCCGAGCTGCTCGCAGAAGCGCTCGTAAAGCGGCTCGGCGAGCTCCGGCGGCGCGGCGCCGGTGAAGCTCGGGCGGTTGCCCTTCTTCGTATCGCCGTAGAGCGTGAACTGGCTGACGCAGAGCAGCTCGCGCTCGCCCAGCGGCTCACTCATCTTGCCCGCGCCATCGTCGAAGATCCTCAGCGCCCTGACCTTCTCTGCGAGCTTGTCGCAGCAGGCCTCATCGTCGCCGGGGCCAACCCCGAGCAGCACGCAGAGGCCAGCGCCGATCGAGCCCACCGTCTCGCCGTCGACGCGCACCGAGGCGCCGCTGACCCGCTGAATTAGCGCTCGCATCGCCGCCAGCTTACAGCCCGCCGGCGAGCGCGACGACGCCTGCCGCGACTACGACGATCGCCGTGCTCCAAGCGATCGCACCGACGATGATCTTCATCTCAAGGCCGAAGATGTGGCCAACGGCAAGGCCGGTGATGCCGCTCGCCATACCAGCCTGAATCAGAAAAGCAGAGGGAACTTCGATCACGAAGCTTGAAAGGCCGAGCATCACCCCCGGGGCGATCAGCAGCCGCAGCGCAAGCGCCGTCACGACCGGCGGCGTTAGCTGTGGCGGGAAGATTCGCGTCCCCTCCTGATCGTGCTCGACCATCAGGTAAACGCCGACGGCAAAGAAGCCCAGTGGCGCGATCGCGACCGCCAGCAGGGCCGCGATCTCGCGCGCCCAGTCGGGGCTCAGCCAGCTCGGCGCAATAACCGCCGCGATCAGCGCGATCAGCGCCGGGTTGCGCGTCAAGAACGTCTTTGTCCGTTCTCTCGCTCCTTCACCGGCGCGTGTTCCGAACGCCGCTCCGATCGCGAAGCCGCCGATCAGCGCGATCGGCGCGGTGACCGTGGTGTCGTAGGCGACGGCAAGGCCGATCGAATCATTGCCAAGCAGCAGAGCGATCAGCGGGATTCCGAGATAGCCGGTGTTCGCAAGCCCGACCGAGATCATGATCGCGCCGGTCGCCGCCCGCGGCAGCCGCAGCAGCCGATCGCCAATCAGCCAGGCCAAACCGATCACGACAACCCGCTCGGTCCAGCCGAAGATGATCCCGGCGCCCAGCCCTGTCGTCAGCTTCAGGTGGCTGACGGTGAAGAAGACGACGAGTGGAATCGCGAGGTAGGCGAGGATGTCGAGCAGCCTGCGAGCGAGCCCGAGCGCGCCTTCTCCCCAGCGCCGCTCGGAGCCGACGCCGATCAGTAGTGCCAGCAGGCTTGTTAGCGCCACCGCGATCATTGCGCGCGGCCGATCACGCCAGCTGTTTGCTCATCCAGATGTGCTCAATCCCTGCATCCGGGAACGGCTCGCCGTAGGCGACGTAGCCGGCCTGTTCGTAGAGCGCTACGGCGTAGCTCTGTGCCGACAGATGGATCTCTTCAGCGCCGAGCGCCTTCGACTCATGATCGGCGACGCGCAGCAGCTCGGCCGCGATCCCTTCGCGGCGACGCTCCTTCGCGACGACCATCCGCCCCAGCTTGATCGTCGTTCCATCAGGCAGTAGGCGACAGGTTGCGACTACCTCCTCGCCGTCGAGCGCGACGAGGTGCGTTGCCTGATCGTCAAGGCCATCGATCTCCTCAGCAGGCGACACGCCCTGCTCGTCGACGAAGACGGCGGTGCGCAGCGCCAGCGCTTGATCGATCTGCGCCCCACTGGTGGCAACCTCAATGCTGACCCTCACTTCGCCACCAGCGCATAGCGGTCGATGTCGGTATTCAGATCGGCGGCTTTGAGATACGGCCCCGAGTGAACCAGCTGCCGTTTACCGGAGCGCGAGTAGAAGATCGTCGAGGGAACGCCGGCGAGCTTGTTGTCGCTGAAGAACTTGCCGTCCGGATCGCCGTAGCTTGGGTAGCTGACGGGGAACTCCTTCAGCAGTCGCTTCGCCGCCGGGATGTTGTCCTTCAGATCAACGCCGAGGAAGGCGACCTTGCGCCCACGAGCAACCGACACCTGTTCAAAGACCGGCATCTCCTGGCGGCAAGGGCCGCACCATGAAGCCCAAACATTTACGACGACCGGAAATCCGCGCAGCTGCACCAGGCGCTCGTCCAAGGCTGCCGGCCCGCCGGGGAGCAGCTCGCCGGCCTGCGCGTGGAGCGCAGCCAAGGCTGGCGGTGAGCCGGCCAGTCGCTGCTGGGTTTCAGTAGCGCTCGGCGTGGAATCGCTTTGGGTCGCTTCGCCGCCGCTTTCGCTGCTGGCCTGCTGAAGGCCGATGACTACGACGCCGGCGAGCACGACGACGACGGCAATTATCGCTGCGATACGCATCGCTTCAGGATCGCACAGTAGTGCTGTATAATAAGTGACACACTGCGTCTGTCTCACCTGCGAGGCTTCCAGTGGCCGCTCCGGGCGGTACCCGGACTGGGGGAAGTGACGCCAGTAATTTGCGCCGCTTCCCACCTCTTTATGACTAATCGCCAAGATGGCTGACTGCTAATGGCCGAAGCGGCCGGACCGGTACCTACCGGCAAAGAGATAGAGCGCGCCGAAGCGTTCACGTTGGAGAAGTTCGTCTATCCAGGCGAAGAGGTTGACGTTGCCCTAGCGCCCGGGTCGCCGCGCGCCCGCGCGCTGGCTTACGCGCTAGCTGAGCTCGACGCCGGCGCCAAACTCCCGTCGACGAAGTGGCGCCGTTCGTGGTCGCTGCTGCTTGGCCTTGAGCGCGTGCTCAGCGAAGAGGAGCCCCACCTTGCCGATGGAACGGTGCTCAACCCGCACCAAGTTGATGCTCTCTCCGGCACGCTGACGGCGCTGCTGGCGGCGCGGATGAAGGTCGACGATCTTGAGATTGCCGAACCTGTCTTCGACGTTGATGACGAACCGGTGGAGGAGATCGTCACCGACGATGACGAGCTAGCTGCCGAGCTCGCGGCGCTCGACGAGGAGCACGCGGAGGACGAGGACGAAGAGGGCGACGACGTAATTGAGGAGGTCGAGGTTGAGGTCGATCCAATCGAAGCCCCTGACGGGACCGACGAGGACATCGACGCCGAAGCGCTCGACGATCCCAACGCCGACAAGCGCTTCTGGTTTGAGCACGCAACCGGCGCCGGCAAGACGGTCGCGGCGATGGGTTTCGTCGACGCCTCGCGCACCGGTGGGATTCTGATTCTCACGCACCGTAGAAACCTCGTCGACCAGTTCAACGAGGAGATCCGCACGCGCGGCTACGCCGATCGCATCTCCGGCCCACTGCTCGGCGAAGAGGGGCTCGACCTGAGCGGCCCCGTGACGGTTGAGACCTACCAGTGGTTCGTTCGCCACGCCGGCAACATTTCGAGTGCCTACACAATCGTGATCTGCGACGAGGCCCACACCGCCCTCGGTGAGAAGACGAGCGCCGCAATCCGCGAATGGACCGGGCCGGTTTTCATCGGGATGACGGCGACCGGCGCGTTGATAGCGCGCCACGTAACCGATCTTTTCCCAACGCAAACTTCGCGCTTTGACCTAGCGCAGGCGGCTCGCCGCGGCGTTATTTCACCGCTGCGGTGCCTGCGGATTCCGCCCGGCCCGGGTGTTCGCACAATCGCCAACGTTCCGCTTCGCAAGGGCGAAGTTGACGTTGAGTTCGATCAAGAGATGCTCGCTGAGCTGCTCGACCAAGGGCCGTTCAACATGGCGATCGCCGACCTTTACAAGACCCGCTTCAATGGCGTTCCTGGTGTCGTTTACACGGCTGGAGTGCAGCACGCCTACAACGTTGCCGAGGCGTTCCGCAACCTCAACATCAAGGCCGAGGCCGTCTCCGGTGAGACGCCAAAGCGTGAGCTGGCTGAGATCCTCGCCCGCTACGAGGCAGGCGACATTGATGTGCTGGTCAACGCGCAGCTGCTGGCCGAGGGTTGGAACAGCCCGCGCGCGACGGTCTGCATGCACCTCGCGCCAACGGCGTCAAAGCGGATCTATCAGCAGCGCGTTGGCCGCGTAACGCGCCGCCACCCCGGCAAGGAGGCCGGCGTCGTCGTTGACTTCGTCCATCCGGCAACGCGCCACGACGACCCTGTCGTCACGCTCCACTCGCTGCTCGACCGCGACGTCTACCGCGGCGGCGCGATCGTCGTTGGCCCGGTCCGCCGCGGCCGCGGCCGACGGGTTCGCGTTGAGCGCCGCGTGCTGCCGGTAACGCCCGGCGAGGACCGCCGCCACGAAGTATTCGAGCGCGAGCTTTGGCGGATCGGCGTTGAGAACCTCGACTACGGTGAGCAGCACATGTGGGCTGCCTTGGCCGGTGCTCGCGTGGCACCGAGCGGCTGGCGCCGGGCCCGCGCGATGTTGCAGTTCGATCGCAGTGGCGAGCTGAAACGCCGCTTCCTGCTGACCGTCGTTGAACGCAACGATCACGCTCCGCTGCGGATCCGCGCGCTTCAAGAGATCGCCGCTTTGAAAGACCCAGAGGCGTTCGATCTGGCCGTCGACATGATCGAACCGTGGAGCAAAGATCAGCGGCGCGAAGGAGCGAAGGTCTGCCTCCAGGCGCTCGCCGACAAACGGATCGGTGGCCGCGACCAGGCGACCGGTTGGATCTGGCGCCTCGCCGACTACACGCGCGAGCTGCACGAGCAGTACGCCGTTCAGCGTTGGCCTGAAACAAAGCGCCTGCTCGGGCTGCTTGTCAATTCGTCCGGCGCCGCCCACGCCCGTAACGCGCGCAAGCTCGTTCAGGCGATTCGGGAGCAGGACCGTCGCCTTCAGGTGGCAATCTTGGCCAGCGCCGTCGCCCACACGCCGGAGGCCGAGGAGGTTCTGCGCGGAGCACGGACGCGGCTTGCGCGCAAGCCTGGCTCCTGCTCGCGCGAGCTGCTGCGCAACTTCCCCAAGGGCAAGGGCCGCCGCAAGCGCAGCCGTCGCCGCCGCTCCGGTGGAGCAAATGCTGGCGGAGCCAACCGCCAGCGGGAAGGTCAGAAGGAGACGGCGCAGCCGCGCGAAGCTGAGCCAAAGGCCGAGCAGCCGAGCGGCAGCGATAACGAAGAGAGCGCCGACGGCGGCGCTGAAGATCAGGCCGCCGCTTAGCTACCGGGGGCGGTGAGGTGAACCTCGCCGGCGTTCAGTTCCAGCTCCAAACCATCGTCCCGCCGCACGCGCAAGCAGCCATTGGCGCCGACGCCAAGCGCGGTGCCGCTTTCGGTTAGCTCGCCCTCACGCCAGCCGATCTCCTTGCCCAGCAGCGCGTCGCGCTGCTGCCAGCGCGCGAGGATCTCTGGCTCCGGCTTAGCCAGAGCGTCTTCGAACGAGCCAACGAGCCGCTCCAACAGTTGCGTGCGCTGCTCACTGCGCAGCCCCAGCGTCGCCGCCCGCCCGCTCAGCTCGCTCGGCAGCAGGGTTAGGTCCAGCGCCGCGTTTAGGCCAACCCCGACCACCGCCCAGTCCTGCTGCGGCCTTGCCTCGCAAAGGATTCCCGCGACCTTGGCGGCAGGCGCTTGCGCGCTCCCCAGCAGAATGTCGTTGGGCCACTTGATCTGCGCTGCCGGGCCGCAGACTTCGGCTACCGCGACCGCGGCGATCAGCGCCAGCAGCGGTGGCGGCTCGCGCAGCAGCAGCGAGATCAGCAGCGAACTTCCCGCTGGCGCGACCCACTCGCGGCCCTGGCGGCCGCGGCCGCTGCTCTGATGGTCGGCGCTGACGAGCGTGCCGTGCGGCGCCCCGGCAGCCGCCAACTCGCGCGCGCGGTCGTTGGTTGAGCCAACTGAGCGCAAGTGCAGATGCGGCGACCCGAGCTGGCTCATCGGGGAGTGATGCGAACCTCGTCATCGATCGCCAGGCCGAGCATTTCGGCTGCTGAGCCACGATTGACGGCGAGAGCCAGCGAGCGGTAAGCGTCCTCGTAGACGAGCAGCGCGCCGCTTGGCACGTCGATGTAGCTGGCCACGTACGGCGCGTCGTTGCCGTTGACTGAGAGCAGCTGGCCGAGCCGAAGGCCGAAGGCGGCGAGCTCCTGATGCTCGACGTCGAGCGTAACGTTGCCGAAGGTGTCGATCGTCAGCGCGTGGGCGATCAGCTGGTCATCTTCGGCGCGTGCCAGCGGCATCTCGAGCACGGTCAACTCATCGGGGTCGAGCGGAGTTCCGCAGTCGGCGAGATCGCCGCCGCCGGCCAGATGGCCGGCGACGGGGGAGAAGATGTCACGGCCGTGGAATGTTGTTGCCGTTGGCTCGAGGCGCTGCGGCGTGCCGGAGATGTCGACCGCCTCGACGACACCGCCAAAGCGCTGAGCGGCGAGCGAGATCAGGCCGTTGTCGGGCGCGACGAAGATCCGCTCCTGATCGGCCGTTCGGACGGCGATCCCGCGCCGCTCACCGCCAACCTGCGGATCAACGACGGCAAGGTGGACGCCGGCCGGGAAGTAGGGCAGCGACCGGCGCAGGACAAGCGCGCCGCTGCGCACGTCGTGGCGCTCGATCCCATGCGTGATGTCGAAGATCCGGCTGGCCGGGGCGCGCCGGGCGATCACTGCGTGGCAGACGCCCACGTACTCATCGTCGTAGCCGTAATCGGTCAGGAAGGTGACTGGGCGCGACATCGGTTAGCGGTCGCTGCCTTCGAAGTGGCGAGGGAGCTGCATTGCGCGAACCTACCTTGTTGCGGCATCGGCGATCAGCGCAGCAACCAGCCCGTCAGGGGTGTGGTCGCTCGCTTCGATCGCCGGCTCGTAGCCGAGCTCGCGCAGCTGCTCGCTCGTGACCGGGCCGATTGAAACCAATCGCGGCCCGTCGAGAGTTCCCGCCGCCTCGTGAAAGAAGCGCGCAGAGGAGGCCGAGGTGAAGGTCGCGTAGTCGGCGCCGAGAGCCGCTGCGCGGGCATCATCATCGAGCGGCTCGGCGACGGTGCGGTAGAGCGCAAGTAGATCCACATCAGCGCCGCGTGCGCGCAGTGCGTCCGGGAGTACGTCGCGCGCTTCTTCGGCGCGGGCGATCAAGGCCCGCTCAATCGGAACATCAACGAGCGCTTCAACGAGTGCTTCGGCGACTGAGCGGTCGGGCACGATGTCGGCCTTGATTCCGTGTGCAAGTAGCGCCCGCGCCGTACCGGGCCCGATTGCCGCAACTGTTAGGCCCGCCAGCTCGCGCGCATCGCCGAGCGCCGCGAATAGTTGCTCAACGCCGTTTGGGCTGGTCAGGCAGAGAAGGTCGTACTGCTCTAGCTCGGGCAAGGCTGGGTTCAGCGGCTCAATCTTGATCGCCGGCGCTTCAACGACCTCGGCGCCAAGCGCGCTGAGCCGCGCGGCCAGCGCGCTGGCCTGAGCGCGGGCGCGCGTTACGGCGATCGTCGTTCCAGCTAGCGGGCGGGCCGCGTCGCGCCAGCCGATCTGCTCGCCGAGCGCTGCAACGTCGCCGATCACGCTGATCGCCGGCGCTTTGATCTCAGCCTCTTCGGCGATCTGGGCGATCGTCTCCAGCGTGCCAACAACTTCGCGCTGAGCCGGGAATGTCCCGCGCTCGATTACCGCAGCAGGCTGCTCGCCGGGCCGGCCACCGCTGATCAGCGCCTCGGCGATGCGGCCAAGGCTGCGAACGCCCATGTAGAAAACGAGCGTGCCGGGGAAGGCGGCTAGCGCCGGCCAGTCGATCTGCGTCTCCGGCTTGTCTGGGTTCTCATGGCCGGTGACGAACGCGACTGCGCTCGAGAGGCCGCGCTGCGTTACCGGAATGCCGGCGTAGGCTGAGGCCGCGATTCCGGCCGTCACGCCGGGAACCACCTCAACCGCGATCCCGCGCTCAAGGCAGGCGATCGCCTCTTCTCCGCCGCGGCCGAAGACGAACGGGTCGCCGCCCTTGAGCCGCACAACGCTGCGCCCGGCCAGCGCGTGTTCGATGATCAGCTCGTTCGTGACCTCCTGAGGCACCTGCTTGCCGCCGCCGATCTTGCCTACGTCGATCAGCTCAGCGTCGCTGCGTACATTGTCGAGCGCGCGTGGCCCGATCAGTTGGTCGTGAAGGATCACGTCGGCGCTGGCCAGCAGCTCGGCGCCACGCAGCGTCATCAGCCCCTCATCGCCAGGGCCTGCGCCAACGAGATAAACCGTTCCAGGGGCCGCGCTCATCGCCCGAGCACCTCGTTGGCCCCGGCGGCGAGCATCCGCTCTCCAACTTCGCGCCCGAGCTCTTCCGGCGTGCTGGCTCCGTCGCTGACTGTTAGCTCGTCGCGCAGCCAAGTCGATCCGTCGGCGCGTCCGACGAAGGCCGCCAGCGTCATTGCCGAGCCTTCAAAGGTGGCGTGCGCTCCGACCGGCGTGTGGCAGTCGGCTCCGAGCACGTCGACCAGCGCGCGCTCGGCGATCAGCGAACGGTGGCTCTGCGGGTCGTCGAGGGCAACGGCCAGCGCGATCGATTCACTGTCCCCTTCACGGGCCGTGATCGCCAACGTCCCTTGGCCGGCGGCCGGAATCATCTGATCGAGCAGCGCGCCGGCCTCGCCCGAGCGACCGAGCCGCTCAAGCCCGGCCATCGCCAGCACGATCGCTTCGTACTCGTCACCCTCAAGCGCCGCGAGGCGGGTGTCAACATTGCCGCGCAGCTCAGCGATCTGGAGGTCATCTCGGAGCGCGCGCAGCTGCGCGGAGCGACGCAGCGAGCTGGTGCCAACTCGCGCGCCTTGAGGCAGAGCGTCGAGCGATGCGGCGCCGCAGAGCGCGTCGAACGGGTTGGCGCGCGCCGGCGTTGCGACGATCACAATTCCCTCGGCGAGCTTTGCTGGAAGATCCTTTGCTGAATGGACCGCCAATGCAACGCGCCCGTCTAGCAGCGCCGCGTCGAGCTCACGAACCCAGCGTTCTTTGTCGTCGCTTGCATCGAAGCCACGGTCGCCGGAGGTTGTGATCGTCTCCAGCTCCGCGCCCTCAACTGCTGCTGCGACGGTTCCTGCCTGCGCCAGCGCCAACGCGCTGCCGCGGGTTCCCAGCTTCACGACTCACGCCGCAGCGGGCGGACCTCCGCTGCCTGTCCAAAGTCGGCCTGGGCGGCCGCGGCGCTCGCTCCGGCAGCCTCCTCGGGCACCTCGTCGAGGCCGAAGAGTTCGCGCAGCACGGCGATCCGCCCATGGCCGCCGCCCTGCTCCAAAGCCTTCGTGCGGATCGTTGGCTCGTGCAGCAGCCGCTGCATCACGGCGCGGGCGATCGCTTCAACGCGCACCACGTCGCGTGAGGAGGCGCTCTCCCAGCGGCCATCGTTTTCAGCCAAGACCTGTTCAACGATCGATGCTCCGTGCTCGCGCAGCGCGGCAATCGTCGGCGTCGCGCCCTGCTGGGCCATCCAGCCGGAGAAGCGATCGATCTCATCCTCGATGATCTCCGAGGCCTGCTCGCGCTCCCCCTCACGGACCTGCAGGTTGCGGGCGGCGGCGCTTTGAAGGTCATCCATGTTCAGCACGCGCACGCCGGGGATCTCGCCGCAGCCGTCTTCAATGTCTCGCGGCACGGCGATGTCGATCAGCAGCAGCGCCCGCCCGTCGCGAGACTCCATCATCATTTCGAGCTCACTGACGCCGATGATTGGGTGTGGCGAGGAGGTTGAGGCGACGACGATGTCGGCATCGATCATCCGCTGGGGCAGCTCTTCGAGCGAACCGACGTCGCCACCGAAGCGCTGCGCAAGCTCGCGCGCCCGCTCAATCCGTCGATTTGCGACGAAGAGCGTCGTCACGCCCTGCTCGCTCAGCGCCCGCGCTGTTAGCTCGGCCGTCTCGCCGGCGCCGATCACAACAACGCTGCTGCCGCTCAGGTCGCCGACCGTCTCCTCGGCCAGTGCGACTGCGACCGAAGGGATGCTGACGCGCGCCGTTCCCAGCGCCGTTTCGGTTCTAACCCGCTTGCCGGCCTGAAGCGCGGCGCGGAAAAGGCGGTTGGTGAACGGGCCGGTGGTCCCCGCCGCCAGCGCGCCCTCGTAGGAGCGGCGAACCTGGCCTTGGACCTCGTTCTCGCCGACGATCATCGAATCGAGCCCTGCGGTTACGCGGAAGAGGTGGCGCGCGGCGTCGCAGTTGCGCGGCGAGTAGACGATCTCCACTAGTTCGGTGGGGCGGATCCCGGCCCGCGCGGCGAGCTTGCTCAGCAGCACGCTCTCGGCGTCAACAGAGTTGCGAGCGACGATGTAAACCTCGGTGCGGTTGCAGGTTGAGATGACGACCGCTTCGCGCAGCTCTTCGCTGGCGACCAGCTCACGGACGAAGCGCTCAGCTTCGACGTCGGTCAGTGCGACGCGCTCGCGCAGCGCGACCGGAGCTGTCTTGTGAGAGATGCCGATTGCCAGCAGCTCAGTCATTGGCTGCCCGTTTCGCCCTCGGAGCTCTCCACGCCGCGCTGCTGCGACTGCGCCAGCAGTTCGGCCAGCTCACGTTCAACGCGCGCAGCGCGGATCGCCATGATCACGATGTAGATCAGCAGGATGAAAAGGAAGACGAGGTAGGCGGCGGCTACGTAGCCGGTGTTGGGCGGCAGTGTGTTGCTCATTTGACGGCAATCCTTGGCGCTGCGCTGCGGACTGGGGCGGGCTCGTCGCGCTCGCCGCCGATGCTGCGCCGCAGTGCGGCGAGCTGCGCGCGGCTGTGCTTGGATGACATCTCGTACTTGCAGATCGTGATGAAGAGCAGCGCAATGCCGAGCAGCGCGCTGTAGAAGGCGATCCGCATGTCGTTCGGTAGAGAACCGCCAGAGCTGCCGAGCACGCGCGGGTGAATCAGCGGGCTGGCGAGCCGCACGGCGATGAAGTTGACCGGCACGAAGACGCCTGCGACGACGGCAAAGACGGCTGCATAGCGGGCTTGACGCTCGGGGTCTTCGATCGAGAAGCGCAGCGGCTGGTATGTGCAATAGAGCAGGAAGACGATCAGGAACGAAACCAGCGTCGGCTCATCCCAAACCCACCACTGCCCCCAGGCCGCTTTCGCCCAGATGCAGCCGGTGATCAGCGCGCCAATGCAGAAGATCAATCCTTGATGGATCGCCGTGTAGGAGCGCAGGTCGTGGCGGCTCTCGCCGCTGCGCAGGTACTGGATCGCAAAGATGCCGCCGAAGACGAAGCCTCCGAGCGTGACGATCGCCAGCGGCACGTGGATATAGAAGATCTTCTGCGAGAAGCCTTGGTCAGCTTCGATCGGTGCGTAGAAGAAGGCCAGCGCGATCGAGGCCGTCAGCACGATCGCTGTTGCGATCGCATAGCCGGGGAGGCGGCGTCCGTAGAGACTTTTTGTCGTTGGCATTTTTCAGTCTTCAACCAAGTAATCGAATAGGGCGTAAGCCAGCAGCCCGAAGATCAGATCGTACAACCCTAAGAGTGCCAGCCAGCGCCAGGCGAGCGTCCCGCCGCCAACACTCAGCAGTGGTTCACTGGCCTTCGTCACCGCTATCAGCAGCGGGATCAGCAGTGGGAGCGCGAGGATCGACGTGATTAGGTCGCGCGCGCGGGTTTGGATCGCGATCCCTGCGATCAAGGTTCCGACCAGCGCGATGCCGAGGTCGGCGAGCAGAATCAGAAGCGCCAGCGATGCCCACTGAGCGGCGTTCGGCGTTGGCCCTAGCAGCAAGATCGAGAAGAGCAGCGAGGCGAAGACACCGACGATCAGCAGGAAGATCAGCAGCGTCGTTGCCTTTGCGATCAGCAGCGCAGTGCGCGGCGCGGGCGCTAGCAGGAAGCCATCGAGCCCTCCTTCTTCGCGGTCGGCGACGAAGCTGCGGCCGATCCCCAGCAGCGCCGCGAGCGTCAGCGTTACCCACAGCACCCCGGATGCGAGCGCCCCTTCAACCTCATCGCGCCCAAGCGCGAAGTGGAAGATCACGAAGGCGCTGGCGCAGAACAGCGCCATCGCTGTCAGCGTCTGCGGCGCGCGCCGCTCGAGCGTCAGCTCCTTGTAGAGAACCGCACGTGCGGCGCTCAGCGCCGAGGGAGGGCGGGGGGCGCTCATCGGTAGAGCTCGGCGATCTGCTCGGTCGTTACCTGGGCCGCTGGCGCGAGCAGGGTCGCTGCCCCGTTGCGCAGGCCGAGTACGAGGTCGGCTTCAGCGAGACCCCCGGCGGGGTCGTGGCTGGCAATTACGCGCGTGCGGCCCACGGCGGCGCCGATCAGCGGTTCAACCTGCTCGATCGCTGCAGGGTCAAGGTTGGAGCGCGGTTCATCGAGCAGCAGTAGCTGCGGCTCGTGCAGCACAGCGCGGCAGATCGCCAGGCGCTGGAGCATTCCTCGCGAGTAGCCGAATACGCGCTCGTCGCCGCGACCGCTCAGCTCAGTCTGTTCAAGCACCGCTTCGATCCGCGCAGCTGCGTCGCCGATGCCGTGCAGGCGCGCGTGATAGCGGAGGTTTTCGCGCGCCGTTAGGTCGCCGTAACAGAGCGACTGGTGGCCAAGGAAGCCGATCTTTGAGCGGACCTTCCAGCCCTCTTTGCGAAGGTCGCTGCCAAGCAGGCTGGCGTCGCCCTCGCTCGGCCGCAGCAGCGTTGAGAGCACGCGCAGTAGCGTCGTTTTCCCAGCGCCATTGGGGCCGAAGACGACGAGCGTCTGGCCCTCACCGAGCGTTAGGTCGATGCCGTCCAGCGCGCGCCGTTCGCCGTAGCGGCGCACCAGCCCGGAGCAGACGACGGCCGGCTCAGTGTTCGCCATCTGTGCGTCCGCCTTCACGGCCGATGTGCCGCACGGCATGGCCAAGGATCGGAGCCAGCACCGGGAAGGCCTCGCCGATCGCTTTCGGGTTGCCTGGCATGTTGACGATCAGCGTGCCGCCGGCAACGCCGCTGGTTGCGCGAGAGATCGCC
>CAJBXY010000183.1 GCA_903959665.1 uncultured Solirubrobacterales bacterium
GGCAAACTACGCGGCCGGCAAGGCAGCCGTCGTCGGTTTGACGAAGACGCTGGCGAAGGAGTGGGGCCAGTTCAAGATCAACTGCAACGCTGTTGCCTTCGGCTACATCGAAACCCGTCTGACAGCTTCGAAGGATGAAGCGAACACGATGGAGATCGACGGCGAGAAGGTTCAGCTCGGTATTCCGGACCAGATGCGCGGAATGGCATCGATGCTGATTCCGATCGGCCGCCCAGGCACGCCTGAAGAGGCAGCCGGAGGCGTCTTCTTCCTCTGCTCACCGTGGAGCAATTACGTCCACGGACAGACGCTGAACATCACCGGTGGCCAGTTCACCGGAATGACAACCTAGAGCGCTCTACTGGCCCAAATACGGCGAGAGTCTGAAGCCGCTTGATCCGGCGGCGCTGCGCACAAACGACCCTGTCGTGCTGCGCAGTCGCCACGGTGAAGGCAGTACGCCGGAACGCATGCCGAGCAGCGTCGGCAGGATCTTGACGGCTTTGGCGCAATCGGTCGAACCGAAGGTTGTGATCGAGTAGCGGCCCCTCAGAACGGTGAACTTCTTGCCGATCGGGTCGTTGTTGCCGACCGTGAAGAACGGCCCGCAGCGGTATTCGCCGCGCGCCGGGAATGTTCCGCCGCCGCTGGTCGTGGCGAACGCGCGGCGGAGCGTGAAGCTGCGCGAGCCACCGATTAGCTGGACCGCTCCCGTGCCGGCCGACTGCGCGCGCCAATTGCCATCCGGATCCCCGGTCCCGTAGGCAAGGGCGAAGAAGTTGCGAGCTGCGGCGGCGCAGCTAAGCGAAGTTGATGAACGGCTGAGGCGATAGCGGCCCGCGCCAACGTAAACCGAGCCTGCGCGAGCGCCCTGAACGAGCGTCAGGTACGGGCAGGCAAGTTTGGAAGTGCCGGCGGAAGGGGCGCGCGTAACGCTGAAGCGCTGCTTGGCCGAATTAGAGAAACCGACCGGCCCAGTGACCGACTTCCAGCTCGTTTGCAGTTTCGTACCCCAAGTGCGCTGAAACTCAGTCAGTAGCCTCGCCGCTTCGTCGCAGTTGAGATCGGCTGTTGTCGCGAGCGTGTAGGCGCGGGCGGGAAGCGAGATTGACCCTGCCCGGGAGTCGTCAAGCACCTGGTAGCTGCCGGCGCAGGCCGTTAGGCCGGTCCCCGTGGGTGCCGGCGCAACATCCTGGGCGAGCGCCGCGGCCGGCGCGCCGGCGATAACCGACGCGCAGACCGCGGCTGCGCCCAAAGATGCAGCCAGATGGCGAGAAAGAGCGAGCTTCATCGCCAACCTCTAATTAGCTCCCGACGCGCTTTACGCTGAAGCCGTCGCTAGGCGTGTTGTTCATGTAGAAGCTCTTCGCGGCGACGTTCATCTTCCATGGATGGGGCAGGTTTCCGGCCCAGTCGTTGTTGAGGAAGTAGGTGAAGTCGTGCGAAGCGCTCGCGCAGTCAAGCCCCGGAGTGTTATGGCTTGCCAGCGTGATCGTGTAGCTACCGGCAGGCAGCTTCATCGCGCCGATCTGATCATTGTGGAGCACGCGGAACGTACCTGGGCAGGTCAAGCCGCCCGGTGTCGGTGTCGGGTCGCTCGCAGCCGTCGCCTGAAAATCAACCGTTGGGTTAGTGCCAAGCTTCGTGAAGCGCTTGCGATTGCCGGAAAGAGTCTTCACTTGCCAGCCCTTCGCAACCTTGCCAGCCTCAAGGAACTGCTGGAAGTACTTCGTCGTCTGCGCACAAGACATGCCGCTGTTGACCATGTTGTAAGGGCCAGCGGGGAACGAAACGCCGCTGATCTTGTCGTTGTGCATAACGCGGAACTGGCCGCAGGCACCGGAAGCGCCGGCCGTAGCGGCCTGAGCGGCAACAGGGAGCGCCGCGATCGCGACGACTGAAAGAGAGAGAGTTAGAAGACTGCGAGATTTATTCATTCAAACAGCGTGGCACAACAATCGGCCGTTATGCGCCGGTTGCCGGGGCGAAATCAGGCCGTTTGGCCGGTGCCGATAGGGCAGGAAACGCCCGTGCCGCCAAGGCCGCAGTAACCGTGCGGAACCTTATGGAGGTACTGCTGGTGGTAATCCTCGGCGTAGTAAAACGGCCCTGCCGGGGCGATTTCGGTAGTGATCTCGCCCATTCCCGAAGCTTTCAGCGCCGCGCCGTAGCGCTCAGCCGACGCAACGGCGGCTTGGTGCTGATCCTCGCCGTCCCAGTAGATCGCTGAGCGGTATTGCGTTCCAACGTCATTGCCTTGGCGCATTCCGTGGGTCGGGTCGTGCCCTTCCCAAAAGACCTTGAGCAGATCTTCGTAGCTGATCTGCGCTGGGTCGTAGGCGACGAGCACGGCCTCCGTGTGGCCGGTTTGGCCGGAACATGTCTCTTCATAAGTTGGGTTTGGCGTTGTCCCGCCGGCGTAACCGACCGCTGTTGAAACGACGCCCGGAAGCTGCCAGAAGATCCGCTCCGCGCCCCAGAAGCAGCCGAGCCCGAAGACGGCTGTTCGAACGCCATCGCCGAATGGGGGCTTCAGCGGAGCGTCAAGAACCGCGTGGCGCTCGGGAATTCCGGGCAGCTCAGTCTCACGGCCGGGCAGCGTCTGAGCGGCTTCAGGAACGCTGAGCCTTGAAGCCATCGCGCGGCGCAGCACGGTTAGCGGCTTCCGCCGCCGAAGATCTGCAAGAAGAAGAGGAAGACGTTGAAGACGGTCAGGAAGATCCCTGCCGCCAGCGGAATTACCTCCTGCTGACCGGCGCGACGCAAACGGTTGAAGTCGAGCACAACGAAGAGGCCGAAGACCGCGAGGCCAAGAAAGGCGTAGATCATCGAGCCGCCCGGCATGCTGACGAAGAGCGTCACGATGCCGAAGACGATCAGCCCAAGCAGCGCAAAGAAAGCGAAGCGGTAAAGGAACGAAAGGTCCTTGCGGATTGCGTAACCACCGGCGCCGAGCGCGCCAACGAAGAGCGCCGTTGCGCCCACCGCTTGGTAGACGACGGTTGGATCGCTGACCGCGTAGTACTTAAC
>CAJBXY010000184.1 GCA_903959665.1 uncultured Solirubrobacterales bacterium
ATGACTCTTTCAACCGCCGGATGGTTGGCGACAACGCCGACGCGCGGACCGTCGTCGGGCTGGCGCTTGAGGCGCTGCTTGGCGTGCGGGTGAAGATCGAATACGAGCTGCGTGACCTTGGCACGGCGCCCGAGTCGGAAGAGCTGGCCGGCGACGAGCTGGTAGACCGGCTGCTGGAAACCTTCGACGCCGAGGAGATCGTTGCCGCCCCGGTGGCAGCGAGCGACGTGGCCGATGGGGAAACGGCTAGCGACGGGCAGTCGGACTTCGCCGATGATGGCGACCCCGGCCCCGAAGGGCCGTAACGCATGTTTGCTCCTCCCGTCCAGCGGCTGATAACCGAACTCTCGAAGCTGCCGGGGATCGGTTCGCGGACGGCGCAGCGGCTCGCATTCCACATCCTGCGGCTCGAGAAGGAAGATGCGCTGGCGCTGGCCGACGCGATCCGCGAAGTGAAAGAGAAGATCGGCTTCTGCGAGGTCTGCTGCAACCTCTCCGAAGGGCCGCGCTGCGTTATCTGCCAGGACGCGCGCCGCGACCAGACGATCATCTGCGTCGTCGAGGAACCCGGCGACGTGATTCCAGTCGAACGGACGCACGAGTTTCGCGGTACCTACCACGTGCTCGGCGGCGCGCTCTCGCCGATCGATGGGATCGACGCCGACGATCTGAAGATCGCCGAGCTTTACGCGCGGATCGAATCGGCCGACCCGAAGATCACTGAGATCGTGCTCGCAACCAACCCAACGACGACCGGTGAGGCGACGGCGCTGCAGATTGCGCGCGGCGTTCACGAGCGAGCGCCGGAGGTGGCAGTAACGCGGCTGGCTTCCGGGCTGCCGGTTGGCGCCGACCTTGAGTACGCAGACGAAGTGACGCTCGGCCGCGCGATGATGGGCCGCCGCGCCGTCTGAGCGGTCGCACTCAACCGCCAAAAGGCCGCGCACGCTCGTATCCTTGGCCGTCATGGCCGACGCGACGATCGTGATGAAGTTCGGAGGAACCTCAGTGGCAGATGCTGAGCGGCTTCGCCGTGCCGCCGAACGGATCGTTGCGCGGCGCGAGGAAGGCCACCGCGTCGTCGCCGTACTCAGCGCCCGCGGCAAAGAGACCGACCGCCTGATTGAGGCCGCCTACGAGGTCTCCGAAAACCCCGATCCGCGCGAGATGGACATGCTGCTCTCGACCGGTGAGCGAGTCTCTTGTGCACTCTGCGCGATGGCGATCAACGACCTTGGCCACCAGGCAATCTCGTTGACCGGCTCGCAGGCTGGAATCGTCACCGACACGACCCACACGAAGGCGCGGATTCTCGACGTCCGTGCCGATCGCATCAGCGAGGCGCTCGACAACGACAACATCGTCCTCGTTGCAGGCTTCCAAGGAGTGTCAACGGCGAAGGATGTAACGACGCTCGGCCGCGGCGGCTCCGACACGACGGCCGTTGCGCTGGCCGCTGCGCTCGGCGCCGAAGAGTGCGAGATCTACACCGATGTTGCCGGCGTCTTCAGCGCCGATCCAAGAATCGTTCCCGATGCACGCAAGCTTTCGGTCGTCTCCTCTGAGGAGATGCTTGAAATGTCATCGTCAGGGGCGGGCGTGCTGCAGCTTCGCAGCGTTGAGTACGCCCGCAACCATGGCGTCCGTATCCACTGCAGGTCGAGCTTCGAGGACGGTCCCGGTACCGTGGTCCTCGCGGAGAATCAGAGAATGGAACATCCACTAATCACAGCCGTAACCCACTCCACCGACGAGGCCCGCGTCACGGTGATCGGCGTGCCCGACACGCCCGGCGCCGCCGGCCAGATTGCGACCGCACTGGCGGAGGCGAACGTCAACGTCGACATGATCATTCAGAACGAGCCTGTTTCGAAGGACACGCGCGCCGACATGTCGTTCACGGTGCCGCGCGACGACCTGCGCGCTGCGCACGAGGCGCTCGACGGCCTCAAGGGCGAGATGGGGATCGGTGACATTGCGACCGACCAAGAGATGGGCAAGGTTTCGGTGATCGGCGCCGGGATGAAGTCGCACCCCGGCGTCGCCGCCAAAGTCTTCAGCGTGCTCGGAGGAGAGGGGATCAACATCGAGATGATCTCAACCTCGCCGATCAAGATTTCATGTGTGATCGCCGGTGACCGCGTTGAGGACGCCGTGCGCGCGCTTCACAGCGCCTTTGAGCTGAGCGGCGAGGGTACGATCCGCGCCGAAGAGCCGTTCGGGCTGCCACCGTCATGAGGATCGCCGTCGTTGGCGCAACCGGCGCCGTCGGGCGCCTGCTGCTGGCGATGCTCAGCGAGCGCGGCGTGAAGGCCGATGAGGTAGTTCCGTTTGCCAGCGCGCGCTCGGCCGGGAGCGTGCTCGATGGCTACGGCGAGGTTCAGCCGCTGAGCGCCGAAACGATCACCGGCTTTGATTTGGCGCTCTTCTCAGCCGGCGGCTCAACCTCACGCGAGTGGGCGCCGCAGTTCGCCGCCGCCGGCGCGCTCGTCGTCGACAACTCATCGGCTTGGCGGATGGATGACGCAGTTCCGCTCGTCGTCAGCGAAGTTAACCCCGACGCGATCGCCGAGGCGTCGAAGGGGATCGTCGCCAACCCGAACTGCACGACGATGGTCGCGATGCTGCCGCTGAAAGCGCTGCACGACCAATTTGGCCTCACCGAAATGGTCGCCACTAGTTACCAAGCGGCAGGCGGCGCCGGCCGCAGCGGCATCGATGAGCTGGCGGCGCAGGTTCCAGTGCTGCACGAAGACGTCGACCTTCTGTTGAGTGATGGAGAGAAGGCGGCTCGCAAGGTCACGCCCGAGGTTCACGCCAACACGCTCGCCTACAACGTTGTGCCGATGCTCGGTGCGCTTGAGCAGAACGGCTACACCGACGAAGAGATGAAGCTTCAGAACGAGAGCCGCAAGATCCTCGCGCTGCCAAAGCTTCAGGTAAGCCCGACCTGCGTGCGCGTGCCGGTGATGGTCGGGCACGCGATTGAGATCCGCGCCAGCTTCGAACGTGAAGTTGAGATTGACGGCGCGCTCGCTGCGCTGGCAGCGTTCCCGAACCTCGTCGTCGAGGCGGCGCCAACGCCGCTCGAGTGGGCAGGGCGCGACGAAGTGGCCGTCGGCCGCGTGCGCGTCGATCTCGGCGACCCCAGAAGCATCAACTTCTTCGTCGTCGGCGACAACCTGCGCAAGGGCGCAGCGCTGAACACCGTGCAGATCGCCGAACTGGCGATCGAGCGCGGCCTAGTTGGCTAACTACCAGCCGCCAACGCCGCCGACAACCGCCTGTGACCAGTCGATCACCGAGGTTGGCTTGACGATGTGATGCTGCAGGCCGAGCTCCTTCGGCGAGAGACCGAGTGCCAAGCCAACGAGCTGCGGAAGGTGGAGCACCGGCATGTTCAGCTCGCGGCCAACCTGCTTGGCGGCCATCGGCTGCTGCAGGTCAAGGTTGAGGTGGCAGAGCGGGCAGGGAGTTACGAGGCAGTCGGCCTCCGCGTCGGCCGCATCGGCGAGGTGGCGGCCAGCCTGCTCGAGCGAGGCCTCCTTGTTCATCGTGATGATCGGGAAGCCGCAGCACTTGTGTGAACCGGCGTAGTCGATCACGGTGCCGCCGAGAGCCTCAATCACTTGGCCGAGGTACTCATCGCGCGGCTGCGCGCGGTTGATGTCAAGCCGGTCGGTTGGGCGCACGATGTAGCAGCCGTAGAACGGGCCAACGCGCAGGTCGGTCAGTGGATTCCTGACCAGCGTCTTCAGCTTGTCGAGGCCGATGTCCTCAACCAGCACCCAAAGGAAGTTCTTGTTGATGATGCCGTCTTCGTAGTCAAGGCCCTCATCGGCGAGCGTCTCGTTTACCTGCGCGCGGTAATCGGCGCTGGCATCAAGCCGCTGCTGGCATTCGCTCTGCGCGCCTTGGCAGGTGGAGCAGATATTCATCATCAGGTCGGCGCCCTGCGTGATCTCCTGCTGGGCGAGCGCAAAGGTGCGGGCGTTGAGCGTGTCGGCGAGTTCCTGGCTGTGCTCGGCG
>CAJBXY010000185.1 GCA_903959665.1 uncultured Solirubrobacterales bacterium
ACTTCGAGGCGCATCAGTACGACGGTGATGTTGTCGCGCCCGCCAGCCTCGTTGGCGGCCGCGATCAAGCCACGCGTGGTCGCCTTCAGCGGCTCGTCTCGGGCGAGGATCGCGGCTATCTGCTCGTCGCTGATCATCGTTGAAAGACCGTCGCTGCAGAGCAGCAGCAGGTCGCCGTCTCGCGCGCCGACCGTCTGCGCGTCAGGCTCTACGACCGACTCCGGCCCGAGCGCGCGCGTGATGATCGAGCGCTGCGGATGATCGAGCGCCTGCTCCTCAGTCAACTGACCTTGCCTGACCATCTCCTCGACCAGCGAGTGATCGTCGGTCAGGCGCTCGAGCGCACCGTCACGCCAGCGGTAACAGCGGCTATCACCGACGTGCACCAGCGTCACATTGTTTTCACCGACGTAGGCGGCGGTGACAGTGGTCCCCATTCCCGCCCGCTCATCATCGGCCACCGAGAGCGCGTGGATCTGAGAGTTGGCCTGGCGAACGCTTGCGCTCAGCCGCTGCTCAACGCTCTCGCCCTCGCCCAAGCCACCGGAGAGCACCTCAATCGCAGTGGCCGACGCGACCTCACCGGCCTGCGCGCCTCCCATTCCATCGGCGACCGCGAAGAGCGGCGCGCGGGCCAGGAAGGCGTCCTCGTTCGCGCGGCGCTGGCGGCCGGTGTCGGTCAGCTCGGCATGTTCGGCGACGCGCAGCATCAGGAATCGACGAACAGGAACTCGCTGTCACCGATCCGCACGCGGTCGCCTTGGTGAAGCGGTTGAGGACCATTGACCGTCTCTTCATTGAGGAAGGTGCCGTTGGTTGAACCGAGATCCTCGAGCACCACGCGGCCGCCCTGCAGCACGAGCCGTGCGTGAGCCGAGGAGGCGTAGGGATCATCGAGCCGTATCTCTGCCTGCTCGCCGCGGCCGAGAACGGCGCCGCCGGCAATCTCGTACTCCATTCCCGGCGTGTGGCCGGGCGCGCGTTCAACGACGAGTCTTGGATCTCCCACACCTGACGGGGCGGCGCCCGCGGTGACGGCGCTGTGGATCCCAGTTGCGTCGGCCGGTGGTGGGCCAGCGACACGCTGCTCATCGGGGCGACTCAGATCACGCATCGTGCTGCGCACAACCCAGGCGACAAAGAGGAAGAGAACGAGCAGGAAGGCGCCCTGCAGCACGATCGCCGTCGGCTGCAGCATCAGCGAGCCTCAAAGCGGCCGCTTACCGGCCCCAGCTTGATCTGATCACCATTGCTCAGTCGCAGCGAGCCATCGACGCGGCCGCCATTGACAACGACGCCGTTGGTCGAGCCGAGGTCCTCGACGATCCACCCCTCAACGTCGTCGCAGAGGATCTGCGCGTGTTGGCGCGATACGTCGGGGTTCGCCAGCACTACGTCACAGGAGCTGCTGCGGCCGATCACTGACCCGGCGCGGGAGATCGTAAAACGCGTCCCCTCGGCTTCGAAGATCGCCCGGGCCGGCATCGGCTCCAACGGTTCGCTCGCCTTGGCCGCAGCGGCCGGCGCCGGCGCTGCTGGCGGCTCCTCGGCTGGGATCTGATCGAGCTGAACAACGCGAGTCTCGATTCCAAACTCGCCAAGGCCGAGCGCTTCATCGACGCCAAACTGAATTATCGGGCGCGAGACGAGCGTCAAACGCTCGGAGCGGGCGTGTTCAAGCAGGTGTCCGGCCAGTTCGTCGGCGACCTCATCCTCGACGCCGTCGTAACGGGAGCGATCTTCAGGCGAAAGCCAGATCACGTACTCGTTCGGGGCGTAGCTGCGCGAAAGCGAGACTTTGACGTTCTGATCCATCTCACGTGTAAGCCGGCGTGAGATCTCAACCGGGCCAACCTCGGTGCGGAAGACGCGACCAAATGTGCCTTCGACGAGGCCGCTCAGTCGCTGCTCAAGGTTACGTAGAACGCTCATAGTTTGGGGGTCGTCACGGTGCGCGCTTAAAGCCGATCATACGGCCTTTCCGGCTCGTCCGACCATGCTACGGACTGGACCTGCCGCTGCGCGTCAGAGTCGATTATTTAGCGGTTTTCGCGGACCGTTGCCGCGGCCAATGCGACCAGCGCGGCCAGCGCACTCCCCGCTACCAAGACGCCGCTCTGCGGCATCCCGAGCGGCCAGTCCAGCGCGCCTGCAAGCAGGACGCTCGCCGCCGTCAGCGCCGCGGCCCAAAGCACCGCCGTTGCGAGCTGAACTACGACCAAGCGCGTCGCCATTATCGACGGCAGAATCCACGCCGCTGCAGCCCAGACCAGCGCAACCAAGGGAATGCCTTGGCCGACGATCGCGATCACGACTTCGCCAGCGGCAGCAGCTGAGCCGGCCCAGTTTTCGGGCAGCGCGGGCTGACCAAAGAGCAGCCTGCTTTTGGCGACCGGTTCGGCCAGCGCCAACCACCAGAAGCCAAGCCCGGCGAGCGCGGCGCGTTCTTTGGCGCTGGCCCTGAAGCCAGCGAAAGCGGGAAAGGCGAGCGCCAAGCTGACGAGCGCCAGCAACGGCGCAAGAAATGGCAGCAGCCAGATTGTCGGATCGCGCGGCAGCAGCAGCACTGTCGGCACCAGCGCCGCCCACAGCAGCACCGCCCAGCCGGGCACTCCAGCCGCTACGAAAAAGGCGCTGAGCACGGCAGCTACGAGCAGCGCGCCAATCCTTGGCAGCAGTGCCACCGCCAGTACGGCGCAGAGCGCGACCCACAGCAGTGGCAGTTGCGGCGCCTTCGCGAGCGGCGCGAGCGCCAGCATCGACGCGACCACCAGCGCCGCCGCCGCCGCTGCGGCGATCAGCCGCTGCGGAACTGAGACCGAGCGATCGAACGCCACCGGCTCAGCCACTTCGAGCAGCCCTTCCTGCTCGTAACCCTCAATCAAGCTGATGTCGACGGCGCCGGCCGTTGTGTCGGTCTGCGGAAGGCCGTCGATCAGCGCCTCACGCAGCTCCGCCAAGCTGCCGCGGTCAAGCTCCTCCGGCTGCACCGCCCAGTCGATCGCGTCGCAGATCTGTTCCGGCAGCTCTGGCCGAAGCTGGCTCAGGGGCGGCAGCCTCGTCCCGACCCTGCGCGCCGTTGCCGCTGCGCCAGCGGCGCGGATTGGGTTGACGCCGCTGAAGGCCTCGTAGAGAACTAGTGCCAATGAGTAAAGGTCGCTCTGGCCGCTGACCGGGCTGCCGTCGGCCTGCTCGGGAGCCATGTAGGCGAGCGTGCCAACGACGTCGCCGGTGCGCGTCAGTGCATCGTCGCCAGCGATCAGCGCGATTCCGAAATCGGTCAGCTTGACAATCCCAGCCTCGCCGTCAGGGCGGTCGGGAATGATGATGTTGGCTGGCTTGATGTCACGATGAATCACGCCGCGCGCGTGCGCGTGGCTGAGCGCGTCGCAGAGCGCGACGCCGATCCGAGCAACGTCACGGTCCGAAAGCTCGCCCGCGACGAGCCGCTCACGCAGCGTTTTTCCGCGGACCATCTCGGAGACGAGATAGACCGCTTCAGCGTCACGGCCGGCTTCGTGGAGGGCGACTATTCCCGGGTGGTTAAGCCGCGCAGCGGCGATCGCCTCACGCTCGGCTCGCGCCGCCATCTCCGGATCATGGGCCTCGATCCGTTTCACAGCCACGACGCGGTCGAGCCGCTCGTCCAATGCCAACCAGACGACGCCAAAGGCGCCGGCGCCGAGGCGCCGCATCAGCCGATATCGCTCAAGCACAACGGTCGCCGTGACCTCGCTCTGAGGCGGCGAATCAAACTGAACGATTGTTCTATCGACGGTACTCACTAGCTCCTACATTCTGCGTTATTGGCGCGCTGCCTGCCGCAGTAGCGCAGCGGCTGATTTGCGAGCAAACTTGCACTGCGGCGGATTTTCCGGTTTCGTCGTCATACTTTGCACCTGCGGCCTTCAGACGGCGCGCTTTCCCAGTGTCTTTCTTCGACGACGACCCAACTCAAGTCAGTTCCGCCCCTCGGCGCCCAGCCGAGCCGCGCCGTCCTGCTTCGCCTGCAGGCGACACCCCTCCAGGCGACCGGCAGACGCTGCGCATGCGCCAGGCGATCGCGATCGGCGTCGGCATAATCCTGTTGCTGATCATCATCTTTGGCGTCAAGGGCTGCCTCGACACCGCCAGCGAAAGCGCGCTTAAGGATTACAACCGCAACGTCGCGGCGATTGTCGCCGACTCCGACAATCAGGTGACGGCGCCATTCTTCGAGCTGCTCAGCGGTGGCACGGCCGGGGCAGCGGCCGGCGACCTGCAGGTGCAGATCAACCAGATCCGCCTCGCCGCCGAGGAAGACGGCAAGCGAGCCAACGAACTTGACGTGCCAAGCGAGATGCGTGACGCGCAGCAGAACCTCGTCCTGACGCTCGACCTACGCTCCGGCGCACTTACGAAGATCGCCGAGCTGCTGCCGAAGGCTCAGGGAACCGGGCAGGCTGCGGAGACCGCGACGAACGAGATCGCCGGTCAGATGCAGGCCTTCCTCGCTTCCGACGTTGTCTATTCACAGCGCACAGCTCCGTTGATCAAACAGGCGTTGGACGGAGCCGGAATCACCGGCCAGACGATCGAGCAGAGCCAATCGCTGCCCGGCTACACCTGGCTGGCACCGAAGACGATCGCGGCGGCAATCGGCGGCCAGGCCGGAACGGCCAACGGCGCGGTCGCGCCTGGCCTTCACGGCCACGCGATTACCAGCACGACGGTCGCCGGAACCGAACTTCAGCCTTCACCGGCAGCAAATAAGGTTTCAGCAACACCGCCGGTAGCGGTAACAGTCAAGCTGCTCAACGGCGGCGAGAGCGCTGAGAAGAACGTCACCGTGACGGTCACGCTCACCGCTCCGGGCGCCAAGCCGGTAACCGCGAAGAAGGTCGTGAACGAGACGGCCGCCGGTTCTGAGACCGATGTAGCGATCGCGCTGCCTTCAGTTCCTGCCAGCGGCACCGCGGCCACGCTGACGGTCAAGGTTGACCCCGTCCCGGGCGAGACCGGCACCGACAACAACGAAGCTACGTACACGGTCCTCTTCGCCGGCGGTTGATAGCCCCCCTCGGGTCTATCCTCTGCGCAGCGTGAATTCACTTGAGAGCAGCGCGGGACTAATCGCCGTAATTGCGGCCGTAATTGCAGCGGTCGCCTTGGTCGCCGTGATCGTTGCGTTGAGCAAGCTGCGCAGCTTGCGCCGCGATCAAAGGCTCGTGATCGGCGAGAGCGAGCGCGACATCACCGCTCACGCGGCAGACCTCGAACGTCAATTTGTCGCGCTCCACGACCACCTGATCGACATAGCGACGAGGCTGGATCGCCGAGTCGCCATCGCTGAGAAACGGCTCGACGGCGCGATCAGCCACCGCGCCGTAGTCCGCTACGACGCCTACAACGAGCTCTCCGGCCACCAGTCGGTTTCAATCGCTCTGCTCGACGCCGCGCGTTCGGGGGTCGTTATCTCCTCAATTCAGCACCGTGATCAGACGCGCTTCTACGTTCGTCAAGTTGAGCGCGGAAAGGGCACCGTTGAACTCTCGCCAGAGGAGCAGCAGGCGGTTGACGGAGCAATTGCCGGTGAGCTGCTCGACCTCGCCGAGAGCGTTTGATGCGCGTCGGTTATCTCGGTCCGGCGGGAACCTTCAGTGAGCAAGCGATGCGCGAATCGCTTCACCTGACGGGTTCGGGCGACGATCCGCAGATCGTTCCCTTGGCAACGGTGCACGACGTTGTTAGCGCGGTTCAGGATGGCGTCGTCGACCGTGCGATCGCGCCGATCGAGAATTCGGTTGAAGGCGGCGTCAACGAGGTAATCGACGCGCTCGTCCACGACGCGCCCGACGTCTCAGTGATCGGCGAGTACGTGCTTGAGATCAACCCCTGCCTGATTGCCCGCGAAGGCACCGCTTTGAGTGAGGTGACGAGTGTCCTTTCGCACCCGCAGTCGCTCGCCCAGTGCGCCTCATTTCTGCGCCGCGAGCTGCCCGGCGCGCAGCTTCAGCCAAGTAACTCAACGGCCGCCGCAGTCGCAGAGGTGCTCTCCAGCGAGCAGCCACTGGCGGCGCTCGCCAGCCCAGCGGCGGCGGCTCAGGGCGGCGCCGTTGTGCTCGCCGATTCGGTCGCCGACCATGATCTTCTGGCCACCCGTTTCATCTGGCTCTCACGCCAGCCGGCCGAGGCT
>CAJBXY010000186.1 GCA_903959665.1 uncultured Solirubrobacterales bacterium
CGGCCGATCATCTGCTTGACCGAGCGCTCGCGCTCGCGTGAACCTGCCTGGCCGCGGAAGTACTTCTGCGTGACGATGTTGGTGGCGTTCTGTGACCAAGTCGTAGGGAACTCGACGTCGGTCTGTTCGAAGGCGACGTGGTCGCCGTGAGCGATCCGCGCGTCGCGAACCTCCCACTCAACTGAAGCGAAGGGATCGACGCCCGGTTCACTGTGGCGGCGTTCGATCGACATTGCGTGACCAGCCTCGACGGCGGTGTCGGTTGTGTGGGTCTGCGGGGTGATTTCCATCGTCTGCTTCCTCTCTCCTACCGGCTGAATTACCGGCGCGTTTTCGCGACTATTAGGAACCGGTCGCGGGCCGAGGAACTTCCCACTTCCATCGGACGGAATGCAACGGCGCGCCCGAACCCTTTTCGGCCCGCCAATTCAGAGCTATCCGAGCCTTTGATTATAGCCCAGCTTGTTGCGGCTTTTTGCCCAACCGGGGTGCTGTTGTCAGCGGCCGAGACGGATGAAATCGCGTATCTCGGCGCCGCTAAGCCCGGCCCTCCAACCTGCCTCCGCGGTCGAGTGGCGCCAGCGCTTAAGCCAGCGCGGATCCCAGCCGCGAACGCGCCAAAGCAGAACTACAACGAGCACCCCAAGCAGCACGGCGGCGAGCGCGAGAAGGCCAATTGTTAGCCAGGCAAGCCCGCGGTCTTGAGCTTTGCTGAGCGGCTTGTCGCTCTGCGGCGCCGGTGTTGTAGTCGCCGGCTCGGTGACGGTCGGCGAGGCAGGCTGCCCGGGCGCTCCAGAGGGAGGCGTGATCGGCTCTCCCGACGGCTGCACCGGCTGTCCTGGGATCGGCTCGACCGGCTGCACCGTCGTCTGGGCCTGAGCGCTTAGCGGCAGCGCCAAGATCAGGGAGCTCGCGGCGAGCACGGCGATCAAACGAAAACGCATCTGCACAAGCCTAGGGCAGAAGCTCACCGATGGCGTCAATCGCCGCCGCCAGCACCACTGCGGGGGCGGCCGCCCCATCGAGCACGCGGATCCGCCCGGGCTCGGCCGCCGCGAGCTCGTCATAGGCCGCCGCCGCGAGCGTGAAGAACTCGTCTCCAGCAAGTTCGAGCCGGTCGGCGGCCTCGCCGCGCTCACCGATCCGCGCCGCGCGAGTAGCGGCGTCAACGCGCAGATAAAGCGTGCGGTCGGCGGTCAAACCGCCGCTGGCGAACTGATTGATCTGCGTGACCGCTTCGACGCCCAGGCCGCGGCCGGCGCCTTGGTATGCGAGCGATGAATCTATGTAACGGTCGAGCACCACAAAGCGCCCTTCTTCGAGCAGCGGCAGCACCAACTCACTCACCAGTTGGGCGCGGGCTGCGGCGTAGATCAAAGCCTCCGCGCGCGCGCTCACTTCAAGCGAAGGGTCTTTGACCAGTTCGCGCAGCCGCTCGGCCAGCTCAACCCCGCCCGGCTCACGCAGCGCAGTTACCGGCACCGAGCGACTTTCGAGCTCGGCCGTGAGGCCAGCGACGAGCGTTGACTTGCCGGAGCCGTCGAGCCCTTCGATCGTGATCAGTCGTCCTGCCATCAACGAGCCGAGCGTACCCGTACGATCAGCCAATGAGCACGCTCGCCGCGATCGAACGCCACCCGCACGCGTTGGCCGTGCTCGGTTCGGCGCTCGGGCCGGGCGGCGAGCCCTCACACGCCTACCTCTTCCACGGGCCTCCTGGAGCCGGCAAAGCAGCGGCCGCGCGGGCCTTCGCCGCCGAACTGCTGGCCGAAGGCGCCACCAACCCTGACGGCGTCCGCGACCGCGCCGAGCGCGAATCACACCCCGACCTGACTTGGGTTCGTGCCAGCGGCGCGAGCGA
>CAJBXY010000187.1 GCA_903959665.1 uncultured Solirubrobacterales bacterium
GCTTCGAGCGCGGCGGCCGTCGGAGCGAGCTGTTTGGCGACCGGTTGGAGCTGCGTGATCAGCGGGTTCGTCGTGTCGGCAAAGACGACAAGCCGATCGAGCGTCTCACGCGACTCTCGCTGGAACGTGGGGAGCGCGACGAAGGTGTCGGCGAGCTGCTGATTGGCCGCGGCCGTAGTTGAAAAGACGCGGTTGGAGTTGACGATCAGGCTGGCGAGCTGGTCGCCGCGCGCGCTCAATGCAGCAAATACGACGCCGGTGTCACGAACGAGTCCGCTGAGCGCAAGCTGGTTGCGATTGAGCACCTTGGCCAGGCTTGTGGCCTGCTCTTCGAGTGGGGCGAGCTGCGCGAAAGCGTCGTTGAGATCGCGCCCTTGGCCGCTGCCGGTGATCGCCAGCTGCTGCTGCCAGGTACCGAACGCCTCACGCGTCTTCGGGTCGAAGGCGCGGAAGATCTCGTCCAGCTCGACCGATGGTTTGATGTTGCCGCGAGGCAGCGTGCCGTTGTCGGCAACAAACGGGCCGTCAGGGTTCCCTGGCGTCAGTTCGAGATAGGTCTCCCCGAGCAGCGACTTGGCTCGCAGCATCGCGCGCGAGTTGGTCGCCACCGGCGAATACTGCGGCAACATCTCAACCGTCACGTTCGAACTTCCACTCTCCGGGTCGGTGACGATCGTCTTGACGGTGCCGACGCGAACGCCTGAGATTCGGACGTCGGCCTGCTGCGCGAGCTGGCCGGCCTCCTTAAACGGAACGGTGATCTGGTATCCGTCCGGCCTCAGTGGCGTCGGGCCACCGAAGGCAACCCAGAGGAAGACGAGCAGGCCAAAGCAAGAGAGCGCGAAGAGGACCATCGTCATGATGCGAGCGAAACTTGGGGCCTGCTTATTCATCGACTCGCACCACCCTCAGCTGACGGTGCCGGAGCCGGATCCTGCTGCGCCCCAGCTGGCTGTTCGGCGTCGCTCGCCGAGCCGGTCGGTGCGCCAGGGGTGTTCGCGCGCTGCTGCTCGAGCGAGCGGCGGGCAAGCTGCTTACCGCGGGCCACCTGCGCTGAGGCAGCCGGGGCGGCGCAAACCTCGGCAACCTTCGGCGCGTTCAGCAGCTCAATCAGGGTTCCAAGCTCAGGGTTGCCCTTGCCAAGATCCTCATAAATTGTGAGCGCGTCACAGGAGCTGAAGAGCGTGCCGCGGCGAATCGGGCCACCGGAGTCCTGCGCGCTGAGCATGTTTGCCGACAGGTGGTTGCCCCATGCCAGCCAGTAGAGATAGCCCTCCTGCGCCCCGGGCGGGTTGTAGGCCAGCTCGTTGGTCAGAGTGTTGAGCACCGAGAAGGTCGTGTCGAGCTGAGGCGCCGTTGCGGCGAGGTCGGCGGCGGCCGGCCGGAGCGCTGCGACCGTCGGGCCTGCTTCGGCTGTGAACGGGCGCAGCTGATCCTCAAAGACAGGTGTCGTCGCCTTGGCAAAGAGCTGCAGCGACTTCAGCGAGGCAGCGGTCCCGACAGCGGTCGGCTGCAGCTTCTTCAGCGCCGGCCCC
>CAJBXY010000188.1 GCA_903959665.1 uncultured Solirubrobacterales bacterium
CAAGCGGAGTCGGTGGGATCGCCGACCAGATCGAGGATGGACTCTCCGGCGTGCTGCTGTCGGACCCGATCGACAAAGCCGAGTTCGGCGAGAAGCTGGTCGCACTACTTGAGGATCCCGCTGGGAGCCAAGCGATCGGCGACCAAGCACGTATTCGCGTCCGCGACAATTTCCTCCACGACCGCCAGATCGCCGAGCACGCCGAGCTAATCGCAGCACTGCTGGCCGCCGAACCGGCCGCTTGAGCTCGAGCTCCGCGACTACGTCGCTTCGCTGGGAGACTGCTGCAGGCCGCGATAGCGAGCGAAAGCAACGACGGCCCAGATCGCCTCAACGACACCGAACGGCCATGTGCCGGCGAGGAATCCATAGGCACTCGACAGCAGGCAGCCGAAGCCGAAGAAGAGAACAAACTGAGAGCCACGGCTCTCCAACGCATACATCAACATCATGAACGTCACAGCACAGGCACCAAAGAGAGTCAGCATCGGCAAGACATTACGAGCCGGGGCAGCTCTCGAGTGGCTAGCCGGTCACGCCGACCAACGCGCGCCGTGAGTGGTCCGTCGGCGCGCCGGCCGAGGAATTCCGTGAAAGCCAGCCCGGAGGGCGCTTTCACGCCTCGGCGGCGCGACCGGCGAACCGCTCACGCCCGCAGCGCCAGCGCGAGCTAGCCGAAGCTAGAGATCTGCCAGCGCTTGTCGGCGCGCTCAAGCGTGAAGCTGTACTTCTGAGAAGATTTCTCGCCGGTTTTGGCAGTGACGGCGGCGGTTGCCTTGTTGTCGTCCTTGGCGTCGATCGTCACGTCGGTAACGGTGAGATCGGCTTCGTCGGTCGCTTTCATTCCCGCTGTGACGGTCGTTGCGCAACTGGCACCGGGGTTCTTTGCCGTGATCTCCTTGGCTAGCTGCGAGGTGATCTGCGTCGAGCAGATCTTCGCGCCGTCGTGGGCGGTCGCGTTGGCTTGGAAGTCTTCGATCGTGTTGGCGACGAGCTTTTCGTCACCGGAATACTTGTCCGATGAGCTGGTCGTCTTGGTGCCGCCCTGAGCGCAGCCGGTGACCGCGAGGAGCGCGGCTAAAGCGGCGGAAGTGAAGAGAAGACGCATCGCCTCAGAGCGTAGCGGGGCGGCGCGCCGCTAGGTCAGCTTCTTGCCCGGGTTCATCAGGTTCTTCGGGTCGAGCGCCTGCTTGATCGCCTCGTGTGCGCGCGAAGCAGGGCCGCCCCACTGCTTGTGCAGCCAGCCGTTCTTGGCGATGCCGATGCCGTGTTCGCCGCTGATCGTTCCGCCTAGTTCGATCGCCATCGCCATCAGGTCGTCGCCGGCCGCCATCGCGCGGCGCACTGCCAACTCGTCATCCGGATCGAGCATGAAGGTTGAGTGGAGGTTGCCGTCACCGGCGTGGCCCCACGAGCAGGCGTCGATGCTGTGCTGCCTGCCGATCTCAACCGTCCGCTCGATCGCTTCGGCGAGGCGGTCGAGCGGAACGGCGATGTCGTCGGAGAGCTTTGTCCCCAGTTCGGAGGCGACGACGAGCCCCATACCGTCGCGCCAGCGCCAAAGCGAATCTGGATCATCAGGGGCGCTCGGCGCATCGATAGCCCCCTCGGCGAGCGCATCGCGCAGTGCTTCGCGGTCCTGCTCACCGCTGTCGCAGTCAGCGATCAGCAGGAAGCCGGCGCCGTCCGGCACGCCGCCGGGGAAACCGCCGCCGGCGATCTGAAGCGTTCGCTCGTCGAGGTACTCAATTGCCGCCGCCACCGGGCCGGCCGCCATCACTGCCTCGATCGCTTCGGCACCGGTAGCTGCGTCGCGGTAGAAAGCGGCAACCGGCAGCGACGGGCCTGGGCTTGGAATCAGCCTCAGCCAGACCGATGTGATCACGCCGAGCGTCCCTTCGCTGCCGGTCATCAGTGAGACGAGGTCGTAACCGGCTACGTCTTTGCGAGTGGGGCCGCCGACGCGGATCAGGTCGCCGGGCGCGATCACTGCCTCAACGCCGGTAACCCAGGCGCCGGTGACTCCGTACTTGAAGCAGTGCGGGCCGCCGGCGTTGGTTGCCACGTTGCCGCCGATCAGCGACTCTTCCGGCGCCCCCGGATCGGGCGGAAAGTAAAGCCCGTTTTCGCGCGCGAGCCGCTGAACGGTTGCCGTCGTCACGCCGGCCTCGACTTCGATCCGCCAGCGCAGCGGGTCGAAGCTGCGGACCGCGGTCAGCCGGTCGAGGCTGAGCACAATCCCTCCCTGCTCGAGCGGCACGGCGCCGCCGGCCCAGCCGGTGCCGCCGCCGCGCGGAGTGATCGGCAGATCGTTGGAGTAGGCCCAGGCGACAACCTCGGCGACCTGATCGGCGTTCGCCGGGTGGACAACGAACTGAGCCGAGCCGCGATCGGCGAAGAGCGTCTCCTCGGCGGTGTAAAGAAAATCCGATCCGGGAACAACGTTCGCTTCACCAACAATTTTTGCGAGCGCCTCTTGCACAGCGCAAACGGTACCGGGCGGAGGGCAGGCAGAAGCCGCCGCGTGGCGAATTAGTAGCCGTGCCCAGTCACGCAGACGTCACGACGCCCTCGCAGGTTGCGCAATGCCGCAGTTAAGTCGCGGCCGCGCTGGCTTTGAGGGCCGCCCGAAGCGCGTCGGCCACAAGGGTGCCGATGCGCTCGTTCACGGCAACACCGCCGCCAGCTTTGACGCTGCGCTGGAAGCCGGCGTAGACATGATCGAGTTTGATGTGCTGCCCGAACGGCTCGACGGATCCGGCGAGCTGCGGCTCGCGCACGACTTCAAAGATGCGCGCGAGCGCACACCGCTAACGCTCGACGAGGGGCTCGCTCACTTGGCGCAGCCCAAATTCGCTCAGCTGCAGCTCGACGTTGACATGAAGCTGCAGGGCTACGAGCAACGGACCGTTGACGCGCTGCGCCGCCACGGCCTTGCCGAGCGTTCGCTGATCTCAACGATGGAGAAGCCGAGCCTGACGCTGCTACGGAAGATCGCGCCGGGGATCACGATCGGCTGGTCGTTCCCGCGGGCGCAGCGCGATCTGACCGAGCACCGCTTCTATCGCTGGCCCGCCTACGGAGCGATTCTTTACTACCGCATGCGCTTGCCGTCGATGGCGGCGAAGGCAATTTGCGAGGGCCGCGTTGACGCGCTGATGTGCCATTGGGCCTTTGTTACCCCGCGACTGGCGCGGGCGATCCGAGGCGTAGGCGGCGAGCTTTACGTGTGGACCGTCGATGACGCCGCCCAGATCGAGCAGTTCGAACGGCTCGGGATCGCCGGCGTTATCAGTAATGATCCACACCTTTTCCCGGCGCACAGGTAGCCTCTCTGGCGATGAGTGAGGAGACGTACACACTGCTCCAGGCCGTGCCTGTCTTCGAAACGCTTGGGGACGAGGATCTTCATCGCGTCGCGGAGGTCGTCGTCACGCGCCGCTTCCCCGGTGGGCAGGTGATCTTCCGCGAGGGAGATCCCAGCAACACCTGTTACGTCGTGCGCACCGGCCATGCCCGGGCGATTCGCGAGCATCCGGACGGGCGCACTATCACGCTGACCCACTTTGGCCCCGGCGACATTTTTGGCGAGCTTGCGATGTTTGACGACGAGATGCGCTCGGCGACGGTTGAGACGCTCGACGAGGTTGAGCTGATCGCAATCCCTGGCCGCGACATGCGCAGGCTGATGAATGAGCACGGCGCGATCGCTAGCAAGCTCGTTGTTTCACTCGGAAGGCGGATGCGAATCGCCAATGAGCGACTCACGCGCCAGTCTTTCCAGACCGTGCAGAGCCGCGTCGCGATCGTTCTCGGTGACCTCGTTGCTCAGGCTCGGCTCGAAGGCCTCGGCGGCAACGGCAACGGCGACGGCGACGTCGAACTGATCATCACCCAGGCCGACATAGCGCAGCTGGCCGGCTGCTCGCGTGAGTCGGCGAGCCGCTTTCTAACAACGCTCGCCAACTCCGGCGCAATTGAGCAGGGGCGCGGGCGAATCAAGGTGTTGGACACCGACGTACTGACCGGCTTCATCTACTAGCTGGGCAGCGGCTCACGCCGAACGCGCCCGCGCTGTAGTCTTCCGGCGCAATGCAGGTACTTAACTTCTACTCCACGATCTTCGCCGACCAGCTGCGCCGTGGCCGCAAGACGGCGACTATCCGGCTTGGCGACAAGAGCCACAAGTACCGCAAGAACCAGGCTGTGCTGGTGACGATCGGCTACCAGTTTTCGCCGCGCGAAAAGATCTTCGAAGCGGTGATCGACCAGGTTGACGTGAAGCGCGTGCGCGACCTTTCGCCGCGCGACATTGAGCACGACAACCCGGAGCTGCGCCGCCAGGAAGATCTAATCCACTTCCTCGAGCAGATCTACGGCCAGCCGGTGACGCTGGAAGACATCGTCACGGTCGTGCGTTTCTCCCAGATCATCGAGAATCCGCAGTCCTTCACCGATGCCCGTCTTGGCATTGGTGGCGCGCAGAACTAAGGCGCTATCATCTCCCAGAGCAACTTTGGCACTCGCTAGTGGTGAGTGCCAAAAGTGCCGGGGAAAGCCCGAAAACGTTCGTAAATAGCGCAACTACCGGAGGCATTTGAAATGAATTTGAAGCCGCTTGGCGATCGAGTGATCGTCCGCGCCATCGACGAGGAGGAGACGACCGCTAGCGGCCTGCTGCTCCCCGACACAGCAAAAGAGAAGCCCCAGAAGGGCGAGATCGTCGCCGCTGGCGAAGGTCGTTGGGATGAGGACGGCGAAAAGCGCGTCCCGCTCGACGTAAGCAAGGGCGACGTCGTGCTTTACAGCAAGTACGGCGGCACCGACATCAAGGTTGACGGCGAGGATCTCCTCGTTCTGCGCGAGAGCGACATTCTCGCAATCGTCGAGTCTTAGGCCTAAAGGAGAACTGAATAAATGGCTAAAGAATTGAAGTTTGACGCGGACGCACGCAAGGCCCTCGAGGCCGGCGTTGACGCCGTAGCTAACGCAGTCAAGGTGACGCTCGGTCCGAAGGGCCGCTACGTAGTGATCGACAAGCGCTTCGGCGCACCAACGATCACCAACGACGGCGTCACAATCGCTCGCGAAATTGACGTTGAGGACCCGTTTGAGAACCAGGGTGCTCAGCTCGTCAAAGAGGTCGCAACAGCGACCAACGACGTTGCCGGAGACGGCACGACGACAGCGACCGTTCTGGCCCAGGCGATTGTTCGCCAAGGCCTCAAGAACGTAACCGCTGGTGCTCAGCCACTCGCGCTTAAGCGCGGGATTGAAGCCGCCGTGGACGAGATTGTTGCCGGCATCGGCAAGCAGTCGAAGGAAGTCACCGGCAAGGATCAGATCGCTCGCGTGGCGACGATTTCGGCTGGCGACGAGGAGATCGGCGACGTAATCGCTGACGCGATCGAGAAGGTCGGCAAGGACGGCGTTGTAAACGTCGAAGAAGGCCAGACGTTCGGCATGGACCTCGAATTCACTGAGGGCATGCAGTTCGACAAGGGCTACATCTCGCCCTACATGGTCACCGACCAAGACCGCATGGAGGCAGTGCTGGACGACGCC
>CAJBXY010000189.1 GCA_903959665.1 uncultured Solirubrobacterales bacterium
CGGGAAGCGCCTGCTGAAGCTCGCCAGCGGCCTCGTGAGCGGCTCCTGGCTGCGGCGAAGAGCAAACAATCCGAATCAGCGTCGAAAACGGTGGGTAGCGAAGCGCCTCGCGGCGGCCGAGTTCCTGTTCGAGAAACGTTGGCGCGTCGTGCTCTGCAGCCAGCACGAGAGCCGGGGCATCTGGAGTCAACGTCTGAACGATCACCCTCCCCCGTTCGCTACCGCGGCCGCTGCGCCCCGCGAGCTGCGTGACCAACGCGAATGTTCGCTCCTCGGCGCGGAAATCAGGGAAGCGCAGGGTTTGGTCGGCATCGACGACAACGCCCAGTTCAACGTCTGGAAAATCGTGCCCCTTGGCAACGACCTGCGTTCCGAGCAGGATCCCCTCCTGGGCCTGTTCGAAGGCGCGCAGAACGGCTCCAGCGTCAGCGGCATCGCCGTCAAGGCGGAAGACCTTCCCGGGCAGCTCAGTTTCAAGCCGCTCGGTGCCGGTGCCGTGGCGTGCGATCGAAACCGAACCACACTCGGGGCAGCGCTCCGGAACGCGCTCGCGGTGGCCGCAGTGATGGCAGGAGATCGAGCCGCTCGCCCGGTGCAGTACCAGCGTCACATCGCACTGCGGGCATTCCCAGGCGTGCCCGCAGCTCGAGCAGCTCAGGTAGTTAGACCAGCCACGGCGGTTGAGCAGCACGATCGACTTGCGCGAATCGACGAGCGCCCGAAAGGTGTCGGGGTGGAGCGCGCCAGAGGCGCCGCGCAGATCGATTATCTCGACTTGCGGCAGCGGCATCTGATCGACTCGGTTTGGCAGGCTTAGCCGTCGCAGCCGCTGCCAACTCTCTGCTCGTGGCGTGGCGCTGCCGGCTACCAGCACGGCGCCATGGTCCTCAGCGCGTCGAGCCGCGACGTGGCGAGCGTCGTAGCGCGGATCTCCCTCATTCTTGTAGCTGCTGTCGTGTTCTTCGTCGACGATAATCAGGCCGATCTCGCTGATCGGCGCAAAAACCGCTGAGCGTGCCCCGATGCAGATCCGTGCCTCGCCGCTACGAAGCCGCATCCACTCGTCGAAGCGTTCACCGGCGGTCAGCTTGGAGTGGATCACGGCAACGGTGTCGCCGAACCGCTCGACGAAGCGCGAGATGATCTGCGGCGTCAGCGCGATCTCCGGCACCAGCACGAGAACCGTCCTGCCGGCTGCCAGCACCTCCGCCGCTGCGCGCAGGTAGACCTCCGTCTTTCCCGATCCGGTGACGCCATGAAGCAGCAGCTGCTCGCCCGCGGCGGCGGCGAGAAGCTGCTCAAGCGCCGCTGCCTGATCGGCCGTTAGCGGCGGTCCGCTTGCCCCCGACGCCTTGCCAACCTCCGCGTGCTCGGGCGCACGGCGCTGCCTTTTAGGCTCAAGCAGCACGAGCCCACGCTTCTCCAGCCTTCTGAACGCTGCTACGTCGGCGCCGGCCAAGCGCGGAAGCGAGCTGAGCAGCTCGCGTTGGTTCTCGGTCAGCCGCTCATCCTCGCTGGGCTCGCGCAGCGCGCTGGCAAAGAGCACCGAGCGCTCCTTGACGCCGCGCGGCGGCAGCATCAGCGAGAAGGCCCGCGCCGGCGTCGAGCAGTACTGCTCGGCCAGCCACGGGCCGAGCGCTACAAGATCGGCTGGAAGCGAAACCGGCATCAGTTCGATCGGCTCGCTGAGCTTGTGCTCAGACGAATCCTTCAGCGCGGTGACGACGGCCAGCAGCTCCCGCCCAGCAAACGGAACGCGCAGCAGCGAACCGACTACGGCCCCCTCAGGGCAGAGGTAATCGAATGGCCCGCGCAGGACGCGAGCCGTTGTTATCGGCTCGACCTGAGCGACTCTCGGCACAGCGGCGACGATAGAGCGCGCGCGGGATGGGTCGCGCTGGCCGAGCGGTCGTTCAGTCGCTACGGTTCTGACGATGGACATGCACCCCGGCGAAGAGGTCATCTACAGCGGTCACCCGAGCTGGCGCTCGATCAAGGCCTTCTACGCCAGCGGCCTTGCGATCGGGTTGGTTGTCGGCATTCTCTGGTGGCTGATCATCTCGCCGCTGGGAGCGGTCGTCGTCTTCGCCGTGATCGCCGCGGGGACAATCGGAATCGGCCTGCTGAAGCGAATCTTCACGGTTTACACGATCACCAGTGACCGCCTCTCAATCCAGCGCGGAGGCCTTTCGAAGCGGGTAGAGCAAACGCGGATCGACCGCGTCCAAAACGTCTCGACAAGCCAGTCGGCCTTCGACCGCCTGTTTAAGGTTGGCACGGTCGACTTTGACACTGCCGGCGCCGATGGCGGCAACCTGCGCTTTGCCGGCGTCGACGACCCACCGGCGGTCGCGGCAGCAATCGATAAGGCTCAGCGCCTCCACACCGAGCAGCTACAGCGCTCGGGCGGCGCCAACGACGGGCTTTAGTTACTCGGCGCCGGCGGCGCGTAGCGCGTCGGCGCGGTCGGTCCGCTCCCACGTGAACTGCTTCTCGTTGCGGCCGAAGTGGCCGTAGGCGGCGGTCGCCGAGTAGATCGGGCTGTGCAGGCTCAGATACTCGCGGAAGGCCGCAGGCCTCAGATCGAAGTACTCGGTGACGAGCTCGTTGATCCGTGCGCTCGGAATCGTCTCGGTGCCGAAGGTGTCGACCATCACGGAGACCGGCTTAGCGACACCGATCGCGTAGGCAACCTGAACCTCGGCGCGCTCAGCAAGGCCGGCAGCAACGATGTTCTTTGCCACGTAACGAGCGGCGTAGGCGGCGGAGCGGTCGACCTTCGAGGGGTCCTTGCCGGAGAAGGCGCCTCCGCCGTGGCGGGCCATGCCGCCGTAGGTGTCGACGATGATCTTGCGGCCGGTCAGTCCGCAGTCGCCGACCGGGCCGCCGATCACAAAGCGGCCGGTTGGGTTGATCAGCAGATCGGCGCGAAGCTGCGCGGCGTCGTAGTCGAGGCCCTCCGCGTCAAGAACCGGGATTACGACCTTCTGCCAAAGGTCGTCAGCGATCTGAGCCTGCTCAACATCTTCATCGTGCTGGGTCGAAATCAAGACCTTCTCGACGGAGACTGGGCGGTCGTCGACGTAGCGCACGCTGACCTGCGTCTTGCCGTCGGGGCGCAGGTAGGGGAGCGTTCGATCCTTGCGAACCTCGGTCAGGCGCTCGGCAAGGCGATGGGCGAGGTGAACCGGCAACGGCATTAGCGAGTCGGTTTCGCTGGTCGCGTAACCGAACATCATCCCCTGGTCGCCGGCCCCAGCCTTGTCGAGCGGGTCGTCGTCGCCTTCGCGGGCCTCCTTGGCCTCGTCCACGCCCTGGGCGATGTCGGCAGACTGCTCCTCAAGGCGGTTGAGCACCTCTACCTTGTCGGCGTCGAACTTAGGATCGAAGCCGACGTAGCCGATCTCGCGGATCTTTTCACGCACGATCGATTCGACGTCAATCTTCGATACGTCAAATGAGGTCTCGCCGGCGATGACGACGAGATTGTTGTTGACGAGCGTCTCGCAGGCGACCTTGGCGAATGAATCCTGCTCGAGGATTGCGTCAAGAATCGCGTCGGAGATCTGGTCTGCGACCTTGTCCGGGTGGCCTTCGGTGACCGACTCGGAGGTGAAGAGAAAGTTGTTTTCTTGGCTCATAGAGAAGGCAGCGTAGCGGGCGCGGGAGCAACGACGGAACGTCGCCCTGCAGCGTGCAAGCCGCTAGCGCTCAGAGCGGCGCTGCTTGCGCTCGTGAATGTCGATGATCAACGGAACACCGTCAAGCCCGTAACGGGCTCGCATCCTGTTCTCAATGAAGAAGATGTAGTCGCGTGTCACACGGTTGCGCCGGTTGACCTGCAGCGAGAAACGCGGCGGCGAATCCTCGATTTGAGCCAGATAGAGCAGCTTCAGCCGCTTTCCTTGGCGCGCCGGCGGCTGGCGCTCAGCGACAACCTCGGCGAGGAAGCGGTTCAGCTGCGGGGTTGGAATTCTTTCGGCGCGGCGGTCGCCGAGCGCGACGGCCTCATCCAAGACGCGGCCGACGTGGCGCCCGTCTTTGGCGCTGATCGTCATCAGCTTCGGCCGCAAGCGA